>WFPQ01000298.1 GCA_015487515.1 Hyphomicrobiales bacterium
CCCTAAGCCTGACCATTCCCGGGGCATGGAGAAGGGGAGCCGCATCTATGAGAATGCTGCCGGCAATCAGGTTGGGGCTTGAAGAGCCAAGGTTCATTATCATCCTTCCCCCATGCCCCTGACCGAGAAGTATTGCCCTTTGAATTCCAAGCATTGCAATGGTTTCTTCCACGTCCCTTGCATCATTCAGGGTGCTGTAGGCCCGGGCATTTTTTCTGTCCACGGAGCGTCCGCGCCCGGGCAGGTCGATCAGCAAGACCGGCCAGTCTGCATCAAAGACAATTCGCAAGCGATCAAGGAAGCCGGCAAAATCGGCCATGTTGCGCAGATAATCGGCCAGGCAGACCAGCGGTGGCCTGTGGTCATCCAGTCTGCCCGAAAGATGAAAGGCGATTTTCTGTTTGCCGTTATTGATTATCATCCTTTTCACCGGCAGGGCGGCAAGGGGCGGATAATCATCGCTTGGCAGTTTTCGCTTGAACATGGCTCGTCTTGACAGGGGGTTGCATCAACTGGCCACCAAACATTATCCGTATCCGAATTTCAACCATTCAGATCCTGCTGTTGTCCTGTTGCAGGCGGTGCCCGCCTCAAGGGCTCATATGCTGATCCTGCGCAGTACCTGGGCAATTGTCAGCCTTGGCTGCCCCAGCCTCTCCCGGTATATCATGTAGTTGGCAATGACTCTTTGCACATATTTGCGGGTTTCAACGAAGGGAATCTGCTCGATCCAGACCACCGGGTCCACGTTCGGGCTGGTCGGATTTCCAAAACTCTCTATCCATTTGTTCACATTACCCCCCCCTGCATTGTAAGCGGCGGCGGCCAGAATAAGCGAACCTTCGAAACGTTTTAACTGCCGCGACAGGTAGGTGGAGCCAAGATATGCATTATAGGCGGCATCCGAAGTAAGCCGGGAGGGTGAATAGCTGATCCCCAGGAGGTTTGCGGTTTCCTTGGCGGTTGCCGGCATCAATTGCATTATTCCCCGTGCCCCGGCCGACGAAACCGCATCTATGTCAAAGCGGCTTTCCTGGCGGGCCACCGCATAGATTGCTGCCGGGTCCACATCCGCCAGTCTTGCATTTTCGGGAATTGCATCCCTGGGATAGCTGAACGGGTCCAGGGCAACCCCTTTTCGGTTGGCCACGTTGGCCATTATTATTGCCAGGTTATGGGCGTTTATCTCCTGGGCCAGCCGGGCAGTCAGCAACATTTCGCCCGGTTCTGAAATCTGGTATATCAGGCGTCCCAGCAGTTTTTCCGCCCATTGGGTCTTGTCGTTTGCCGCCAGCAGCCTTACCGCGCGCACCAGCTGGCGCGAATTGAACGCTTCCACGCTTTCTTTCCATTCAGGCGTTGCTCTTAGTTCAATGGAAGTGTTGCCAAGGCGGTAGCGGGACAGTTGTCCGTAATAGGTGGTCTGATATTCTGCTGCCCGGCCAAAGGCTTCCCTGGCCTTGTTCTGGTCGCCAAGCCTGCCATAGGCGCGCCCGAGCCAGTAGTTGGCCTGGGATATGGAGTTTGCCTGGTTAGAAAGGTCCCGCATTTGTTCGAAATGGCGAACTGCGGTTTCCGGATCATTCAAAAAGCTCAGGGCTATCCATCCCGCATGGAAACTGGCATCGGCCAGCCTGCTTTTTGGTCCTTCCACATAGGCATCGGCGGCCCTGTAGGCGGTTCTGTATTTGCCCTCTGCCACCAGCTTGCGGGCCAGCAGCCTGCGTTCATACCACCACAGGGATGGGTTGGGCAGTGGGCCTCTGGCCCTGTCGAGAAATTCGACGGCGCTTGTCAGGCGCCCGGCCCGGCGCGCCAGTTGCGCCTGGGAAAAGTAAAACAGGGGACTGTCACGATATGCCGGATCGACCCGGTCCAGCAGCCTGCCGGCATCCGCCTGTTTGCGGGCCACGGCAATTCTTGCCAGCGCCAGGGATTTTTGGGCGGGAGAAAGAAAGGAAATTATTCTCTCGGCTGCCTTGGCCCGGTCATTCATCAGCAGGTTCATGGTCCTGTTCCAGTAATCCTGCCGGGTGAACGAGCTTCCAAAGCTCTGGCGCAACTCGTCCTCCTGTTCGCGGGTCAAGAAATTCTGAACCCATACCTGCCGGGCAATGCGCAGTCCCCGCTGTTTCTGTCCATCCCTCAAATATGCCTTTGCCAGGGCTATCTGTCCGGGGATGGTTCTTGGCATTTGCCCCCCCAGCAGCGAAATGACCTCGCCGTAGGGGGCCTGGTTTTCGACCAGCGCCAGTTCCATCCTGGCCCTGAACGTTCCTGAACTGGCATAAAGGGGGGCATCGGCCGAAAACCTCCTGACGCTTTGTGCATCAACTGCCCCCTGGCCAAAATATATTGCGGCCCACTGTATGGTGCGCCTTTCTATGGAGTTCGAAAATCCCCGTGCCATTGCATAGGCCCTTGCATATTCTTCTGTTTCCAGGAGCTTCAGGGCATTCAGGAATTCGGACGAGCCACGGTCCTGAACATATGCACTTTCCGCTTCCAGGGAATTTATTATTACCGATTCAATGGTGGGAGTGGCGTTTGCCTGGCCTGCCCAGGACAATGGCAGCACCATGAAAATCGGGGCGATCAGCCATGCCCGCATGCCGAACTTGCTGATCAGTGAATGAAAGAAGGGCATTGGGTATTCCTCAAACGATACAAGATCGGGACCACCCCAAAAAAGTCCCGTACTGGCTTCATGATGCCATCGCATGGTGAACAAAGGGTTTCCCGGGGGGAGAAAATCTCTCCCTTGTCCGTTTTGCTCCCTTGATCAGCGAAGCCGGGGGGACTATTTTGCAAAAACCCGGCATTTTTATGCCATAGGCTGATGACTTTTATGCCGGCTTCAGGCAATAGCTTGTGATCATGGCTCAAAGGGTTTTGGCATTGTTTTCCCCAAGGCTCCCTGGCAAAGGAAAGAAATATGTTCAGCGGTTCCATTCCAGCACTCATCACTCCTTTCAGGGGAGGGGATTTTGACAGAAAGGCATTTGCCGACCTGGTCGAATTTCAGATTGAGCAGGGCAGCAATGGCCTTGTTCCTGTCGGAACGACGGGAGAAAGCCCCACCGTAAGTCATGATGAACACCGCCAGATCGTCTCCCTGTGCATAGAGGTGGCATCCGGCCGGGTTCCCGTGATTGCCGGGGCCGGCTCCAACTCCACTGCCGAGGCCGTTGCCCTGGCCGAATTTGCCCGGGATGCCGGGGCGGATGGGGTTCTGGTGGTTTCTCCCTATTACAACAAGCCCAACCAGGAGGGCCTGTTTCAGCATTTCAAGGCCGTGGCCGATGCCTGCGGCATACCGGTGGTACTCTATAACATTCCCGGACGTTCCATAGTCGAAATCCATGTGGATACCATGCTTCGCCTGCGCAATGAATGCTCGAACATAATCGGGGTCAAGGATGCCACTGCCAGCATGTCCCGGGCCAGCATGGATCGCCATGTCCTGGGCAGTGATTTCGTGCAGCTTTCCGGCGAGGACATGACAGCCCTTGGTTTCAATGCCCACGGGGGCAGGGGATGCATTTCGGTGACAGCCAACGTGGCTCCGGCCCTTTGTTCCAGCTTTCAGGCTGCCTGTGCCGCCAACAAGTATGACGAGGCCCTGAAAATTCAGGAAAAGCTGATCCCCCTGCATGGGGCCCTGTTTATCGAGCCCAACCCGGTCGGGGTCAAATATGCGGCCAGTCGCCTTGGTCTTTGCGCTCCCGATTGCCGGCTTCCCCTGGTCGGCCTTGAAGAAAAGACCATGGAAGTGATCGACAAGGCCCTTGCCCATGCCGGCCTGATCGCCGGTTGAGCCATGGCTGGTGCCAAAAGAACAAAGCCGAAAATTGCCACCGGACTGATTGCACAAAATCGGCGGGCCCGGTTTGATTACGAGATCCTGGAAACCCTTGAGGCCGGGATCGTTCTCACCGGAACCGAGGTGCGCTCCCTGCGCAATGGCAAGGCCCAGATAACGGAGAGCTATGCCTCGCCCGAAAATGACGAGCTCTGGCTGATCAACAGCTACATTCCCGAATATGTTCAGGCCAACCAGTTCAATCACGAGGAAAGGCGCAGGCGCAAATTGCTGGTCTCAAGAAAACAGCTTGCAAAGCTCCAGGGAGCGGTTCAGCGGGCCGGCAATACCCTTGTTCCCCTGAAACTCTATTTCAACGATCGCGGATTGGTTAAAATTCTGCTTGGCCTGGGCAGGGGCAAGAAAAAGGCCGACAAGCGCCAGGCTCAGAAGAAACGGGACTGGCAGCGCGAAAAATCACGTCTGCTGAAGGGTCATCAGTAAAAAACCTTTCAAACACAATGTCCTGCCCCCGTTTCATGAATCTGTGGTTTTGCAGCGGGGCCATTAAATTCAGTTTTTCCAGTTTCCTATCCGGGCATTTTGGGCAGCCATGAACAGCGCGTTTTCAAACATGGCCGTGGTCAGGCGCCCGGTATTGGTATTGTATCTTGAGCAGTGATAGCTGTCTATCAGCACCGATTCTCTGCCTATCTGGTGGCGGGCTCCATGGGCAAAGGCAAAGTCTGCCCTTCTTAACCCCATGGCGGTCAAAAAGGCATCATGGGCAATGCGGCCAAGGGCAAAATAGGTGCAGTTGCGGGGAAGTTTGCCGATGGTTTCCAGCAAGAAGCTGCGGCAGTTTTTCACTTCCGATGCCACCGGCTTGTTTTGGGGGGGGACGCAACGCACCACGTTGACTATTATCGTTTCAACCAGTTCCAGCCCGTCATCGGCCCTGCGCGCATAGGTCCCCCTTGTCAGCCCGGCCTTTTCAAGGGTTGCAAAGAGCAGATCTCCCGCATGATCGCCGGTGAAGGGCCGGCCGGTCCTGTTGGCGCCTCCCATTCCGGGGGCCATGCCGATTATGGCCAGTTTTGCATCTTCCTGGCCAAACGGTTCAACCGGGCCATTGTGCCAATGGGGATTTTTTTTGTCTGCCTGGTCCCTGAGGTTCACCAGTCGCGGACACAACCGGCACATATCCGGGGCTTTGCTGTTCTGCATGGCAGGTTCCATCAATATCATCCTGTTTGACAGTATCGTCCTGTTTGACAGTCTGCCCGATGGTCTGCACGACAGTTCTGCCTGGCGGAAACCCTGGAGCATTGCAAAATCAAGATATCAATGGATCTTCTTCTGCCATTTCGTCAACCCCCTCCTGGGGGCGTCCGAATTCTTTCACTAGGTCGGCCACATCTACGAAAAAGTCGGCCTGGCGGCGCAGTTCATCGGCAATCATGGGAGTTCCGGTGGAAAGGGTGGAAACCACGGTTACCTTTTTGGCTTTTTTTTGCAGGGACTTCACCAAAGAGGTAAAATCCCCATCTCCGGAAAACAGCACCATGTGATCATAATAGGGGGCCAGTTCCAGTGCCTCCACTGCAATTTCTATGTCCATGTTGCCCTTGACCTTGCGTCTGCCCGCCGCATCGGTGAATTCCTTGGCCGGTTTGGTTATCATGGTGTAGCCGTTATAATCCAGCCAGTCGATCAGCGGGCGTATGGAAGAATATTCCTGGTCATCCAGGTAGGCGGTGAAATAGTAGGCCCTGATGAAGCGGCATCTTTTTCTGAAATCAGCCAGCAGGGTACGATAATCGACATCAACCCCGATTGCCTTGGCCGTGGCATAAAGATTGGCGCCATCGATGAACATTACTACTCTGTCCAGCGGGTCCAGTTCCATTGTCAGGTTCTCCTTGAACAACGAAAAAAATACAGTCCTGATCTGCAGCCTGATTAAAGAATCAAAAAAATCTGCCTAATATTTCATTATGCCGGCAAATGCGGTTCTTGTTTGTTCTTTGCAAGCCGTCTTCAGCCTACACGCAGGCAGCAAAATATACAATTGCACGCAGTTGCCCGGTTTGGTTTTATATTTGCAATCATTCGTGTTTTTCGTAGCCCGTTGCCTGTTACACTTGGCTGGACTGTTCCTGGATCCGTAATGTCAAATAATTTGTTCCGCTGGCTTCCATATTGCTTGTCACCTGGCCGTTACTGGTGTATGTAGCGAAAAATTTCCCTTAAAATCCAAGGAGAGAACGTGGCCCGCGTTACCGTTGAAGACTGCATAAAAAAAGTCGAAAACCGTTTTGATCTCATTCTCATGTCCGCCCATCGCGCACGCCTGATTGCCAATGGGGCCGATATCACGGTTCCCCGCGACAATGACAAGAACCCGGTTGTCGCCCTTCGCGAGATCGGTGCGGGCACCCTGTCACCCCAGGATCTTGAAGAAGACCTGATCCATTCCCTCCAGCATTATGTCGAGGTCGATGAGCCCGAAGAGGCCATTGAATCTCCCATAGAGGGCATTGATGGCCCCGGCGAAGCGATCACCTTTGATTCCATGAGTGAGGAAGACCTGCTCCGGGGTATCGAGGGGCTTTCTCCCCCGGATCGCCGGGATGATTGATCGGACGTGATTCTGCTTTATAGTCAACTCGATTTGGCGTCGGTTTTGCCGGCGCCTTTTTTGTCTGTTCTTCG
>WFPQ01000299.1 GCA_015487515.1 Hyphomicrobiales bacterium
ATACCAGCCTTTGGGAAAAAGCCTGGGGAATGAAAACAAGCCCAAGAAAAAAAACCATGAACAGCTTTGCAGGCAGGGCGGCAAAGACGGATGAGCGGTTCATGCAACACCCCCTGACAAAATGGCAATGCTGAACGGATCCGTTGGAGTGGCGAGCAGGGAATAGGCAAACCTGATGGCAACCAGGAGCACGATCAGACCCAAGAGGGCCCGGGTTTGCTCTCCACGAAGTTTCTGACCTATGGAAGCTCCGAACTGGGCCCCTATCACCCCGCCGACCATCAAAGAAAAGGCAAGGATTATGTCAACGCTGGGAGAATTAAGGGCATGCAAAATGGTGGTGGCGGCCATGATGGCCAGCACCTGCAGGAGCGAGGTGCCAATGACCACTTTCCCGGGAACACGAAGCAGGTAAACCAGGGCCGGAACCAGGATGAAACCACCACCTATACCAAGCAGAGAGCCCAAAAAACCTATTACAAGACCAATGACCAGAACCGGCAAGACACTGACATAAAGATTGGAGCGCTTGAAACGTATTCTTAAGGGCAGGCCGTGAATCCAGTTATGCTTGCCCGGAAGCTTTTGCGGTCGCGGCTTGCCCCTGGCGCTCTTTAGCAGGGCCCCTACCGCCTCCCAGACCAGCAATATTCCGATGGAGCCCAAAAACAGCAGGTAGCCAAAGGAAATCACCAGATCAAGCTGACCGGCTCCGCGCAGGGCCGAAAAGGTGGAAACTCCCAAAAAGGCACCGATGACCCCGGAAAATACGAGATAAAGGGCCAGATGAAAATCTATTCCACGGCTGCGGTAATAGGAAAGGGCCCCGGAAGTGGAAGCGGCAACAACGGTTCCGGTGACAGAAGCAACGGCAACCGGGGCCGGAATGCCGGTAAAAATCAACAGGGGGGTGAGCAAAAATCCACCGCCAACCCCAAAAAGACCCGAAAGAAAGCCGACCAGGCCACCCATGCCGATTAAAAAAAACAGGCTGACCGACATTTCTGCAATTGGTAGATAGATCTGCACTATCTTTTACCTGGAAAAATTATTGCCTTCAAAGGTTCTTGCCAGCGGGCCAACACATCATGGAACAGACGAAACAGCCCGTGAACCGGCCTGGCATCACACCTGAAATGGCATTCATGACGCATTTATCATGTTTATGACCCACAGGCATGCAATGTCAACGCCCATGTGCTTTTCTGGTTAAATCCATGTCATCGGCTGAACCGGCATCAGATATTGGCCGGCTCAAAAATACCAGGCTCAAACGGGCTGGCTTCCAAGCACCGCCAGAAGACGGGGATTGACCGCACCGCTGGGCGACATGCCAACCTGACGTTCGAACTCGGTTATGGCCCCGGAAGTTTTTGGTCCCATCAGGCCATCGGGCTTTCCTGCATCGAATCCAAGGAGATTCAGAACCGCCTGCACCCTGATGATGACCTCGGAGTTTTCAATGTCCGCGCCGGGATCGAAATCATCGTTCCAGGTGCCTATGGGGGCAAAATTGGCGATGATGTCAAGGCTGTCAGGCTCCCAGGCTTCCGCCTGGTCCCGCAGGTCCGATACAATCACCGCATCAAGGGAACGGGCTATGTCATCGCGGGCCCTGGCCGCATCCTGGTCGCCAAGCCTTGCAGCAATCGAAAACCACTTGTAGGCATTCTCGAGACTCTGGGGCACGCCAAGACCCCGGGCACTGAGCATTGCAAGGTTGAACTGGCTGTCCTTGAGCCCCAGGCTGGCAGCCCGTTCAAACCAGTAGGCAGCCTCGTCGAACCGGGGCTCGTCCAACTGGCCACTGACCAGCAGGGAAGCAAGGTTGTGCATGGACATGCGGTTGCCGGCTTCGGCTGCCAGCTGGTACCAGAGCCGGGCCTGTTCCAGGTCCTTTTCAACCCCCATGCCGTTTTCATACATGTTTGCCAGGCGATATCCGGCAGGGGCAAAGCCCTGGGCTGCGGAACGCTCGTACCAGATGGCAGCCGCGGCAAGGTCCTGTTCAAGGGCCCGGCCTTCGGCAAATATGGCGGCAACTTCAAACTGGGCCCTTGGGTCGCCATCCCTTGCCGCCTGTCGCAATGGCAGGGGACCGATTTCCTCGGGCGGCATGTCAATGATTGCCTCCTCCGCAAAACCATCGGCCGGGGAGGAAGCGAGGCTGGCAAGATCAAGGCTTGCCCCGTTCTGACCGGACGGGGCGGGATCAATCATTCTGACACCAGGAGGGGGAGAAGAAACCGGCTCTCCGGTAATGCCAAAGACTTCGTCACCCATCAGACTGCCGGTAGCCCGGGAGGGATTTTCCGCAGACAGGGCTGCATCCTGGGGGGGCGGAGCCTTGTCAGTTTCGGCTTCTGGGGACTGCTCCGTGACCGCCGGACCATCGCTTTGCACCCGGGCCAGCGTGTCATCGGGCCGGGACTGGGGAGATGAAAAACGCTGAAGGACCAGGTTGGCGCTCAAAAGAACGACGGCAACAAGGGCTGCGGCCAGTAAAATCGGCCGCCGGTTGCGTGAAAGAAAACTTTCAGGAACCGTTGTCAGATCGTCCAGTTGCGGCCCGTCACCCGGAAAGCCGTCACCTGGTGCAGCCGTTCGAAATTTTCCCTCATCCGCAGCATCTGCACCACGAGAGCCGACTTCGGTTTCATCGCCATCGCCAAAAACAGCAGAAGAACCCCCTGACCGATCCGCCATTGCGGCCCGGGCCGTCTTTTTCTGGAACCGGGCCATGGCCCGGCCGAACAGGGACTGTTCCTGGTCCCGGGCCTGCGGATTGCCGGATTGCATGGCCCGGCGCGCCGCTTCTATGAAAGTGGAACTGCTGGCATCCGTCTCTCGTTGCAAATCCGGGGTTTTTGCCGCTGCAGGATCACCCTGGTCCGGGCCTGAAAGGTCTTTCCCGGAATCCCCGGCAAACGAGGAGGACGGACGGGGAGGAGGAACCGGGTCCTCCTGGTCGAACCGGGGCATGCCGACGGGATTGCCGGTGAAGGATTCACTGCCTGATTCAATGCGGGATCCAATACGGGATTCAAGGGGTTGCCTGTCCACGCGCGGGAAAGGGTCGCCAGCCGAAGCAGAAGAATGGGCGGCCCGTCCGGACTCATCCATTTCCTCGGCCGCGCTTTCTCTGACCACAAGGTCATCGGGATCAACCCGCAGGGCCTCAGGAAGGGGGACCCTGGCGCCGCCCAGGCCGTTCTGACCCAGCGGGGGTGAATTCAGCGGGGCTTCTTCCACCGGTGAACGGGGCATGTTGTCGGCCAGTTCCGGGATGATATGCCCGGAAATAAGAGGCTGCTCCCCATAATCGTCAGGATTTGCCGAACGGGGCGGATCGGCCGGACCATCCTGCAGGGAGGAGGTATTTTGCAGGATAGAATCCCTGATTTCCGCCAGCCGGTCCTTTGCAGGATCACCGGGTGATGCATGATCATCATCAACATTCCGGTCCGATCCGGCAGCCCGGTCTGAAACCGGCTGATCATCTAAAAACAGATCTCCGCCCTGTTGCTCCAGCATTTCCTCGAGGCGAGCCAGCCTGTCATTGACCTGATCCATGCTTTTGCGAACGTTGGCAAATTCGCCGGAGGAATCCTGTTCATTCCGATCCCTGAGCAGCCCTGAAAGCCTTGCCTCAAGCCTGTCCAGCACATCCTGCCTGATGGTGCTTTCGTTGCGGGACTGAAGTTCTTCCATGGCCCTGGAGGTGCGTTCCACGACCATGTCGGCAATGGCATTTATGCCGGAGGAGCCAGGCATGGCAAGTCCTGCCTCATCGCCATCATCAAAGGCCTGCTGCAACCCGCTCAACCTGGAACTGGTTTCGTCCAGTTTTTCTGCCAGGGCCTGAATATGTCTTTCCAGCGTTTCGGTAGAAATTTCCGCCTTTGAATCGGATACTATATCGTCAAGCCTTTGTTCCAGGGCGACAAAGCGCGGTTCCAGCATGTCCAGCAGACGGGCCTGCAGGTTTTCAATTTCCGATTTCAGGGAAGCAAAGGGGCCATCGCCCGGATTTTCCATCTGCTCCATTCTTGCAACCAGGCCGTTTACCCTCTCGACCAGCCTGCCGGTATCTTCCGGGCCGGCGGCAGCCTTCATGGCCCTGGTGAATTCCGCCATGTCCCGACTCAGCCATTCAATATCCGGGTTGGGCCGGGCCATTGTCTGCTCCAGAGCATCCAGGCGCTCATAAATCGAGCGAACACATTTTTCTATGGGCTCGAGGTTGATGCCCTCCTGCTCCAGATCATCGATGCGCTGATAGACATTCTTGAACCCGGTTTCCATGGCCTGCATGTCCAGGGAACCATTGGCGGCCATATCAGCCATCTCCAGTTGTCTTGTCTGCAGATCCTGGAGTCTTTCAAGGGCCTCGCACAGGACATCAAGGCGGCCATTGATGGCCTCAAGGTCCAGATTGTTTCCGTCGGGAATGGCATCGGCCAGCCGGGCTATCTGGCTTTCGAGGCGTTTTATGCGGCCCTGTTCACCAATATTGCCGGCCAGGTGTTCAACCACGGCACAAAGCTGCTCAATCTGGGCCGCCATCTCTGCCACGGCCCCGTCCGATCCGCCATGCTCCACCAGATCACCACGGCTGGCCAGTAAATCCTCCAGCCTGGAAAAGCGTGCATTGATATTTTCAAGGGCCGCGCCAAACCCGTCAAAATATCGGGGCGGTCGCCGTTCTGACCGATACCGTTCAGAAGCCGGCTGCCGCGGGGTCTGCCGCGTCGGGGCGGCATTGTTGCGCCTTGAAGCACCAATGGCTGCAGAATTACCCGGATATTGCGGCCGGGATGACGGAGCAGCAATCCCTTGTTGCCGTTTTCGCAACCTTATCTGCTCGACTGCCCTTTGCAACTGGCGATCCGATTGTGCAGGCATTGCAAGTGCCTCCTCTGTTTTGCCGAGATCACGGGATACATGCCGAGAAGACAATTGGCCGGGCAAGGACTTTTCGACCTGCCACCGGCCGGATGCAGGTGAAGGGGGGGCTTGATGAAAACCCGCACCACCATATGCCAGGTCTGGCCCGTATGCTTCAAAATCCTCCCGGCAGTCTGCATGATATTCGTCGTCCTGAATTTCACGAACGTGATCTTCATGGACATGATCTTCCGGATATTCGCCTTCATCCGGCAGGGAATCTGCAAAGACCCTGTGACGAGGGGATCCGTGCGGAGAAAATTCCTGCCGGGCCCGGTGCTGCTCCCTGCGAGCCTGGCGCTGGCGCGAGTTTACCTGATCTAGCAGATCCTCAAGTTCATTCTTAAGAGAATCCCAGTCCGCAGGGGAATCAGAAGGGTGCAGGGAATGGGAATCCGTCATCCCCATATTCTTCCGGCTCCCATCAAGACCATCCGGCCCAAAGGGTTCTGGAACATTGTGCCGATGGTTGGCTTTTTGCGCTCTGGCCATGAATTTTCCGTGCACTGCTGTTTTGCTGCCCCCGCCGGACAGGGCAAGAGGTATCAGGCTTTCTTTTCGCAAAAACATGGTAAACAACCGGTTAATCTTTGCCGCGTTTTGCAAATCCGGCGACAATTTTAACCAAAATTTAACTGCGCACCGCCCGGGAAACGAATGCAATAATTTGATTTTTTGAAGAAACGCACCAATATTCAAAGGGATAATTCAAGAAAACCGCAACAGTAAAAACCGGAGGGGGAAATATCCATGCTAAGGGAATTCAGAGAATTTGCCATGAAAGGCAACATGATCGACATGGCAGTGGGCATTGTCATCGGCGCGGCCTTTGGCGCAATAGTCAGTTCGCTGGTCGATGACATATTCATGCCCCTGACCGGCCTGCTGATCGGAGGAATCGACTTTTCCAACTGGTTCATCCTGCTGGGAGATGCAGGGGGGGCAAAGATTGCCACCATCGATGCGGCCCGGGAGGCCGGAATTGCAACCCTTAACATCGGTCTGTTCATCAATGCCACGATCAAGTTCTTCATAATTGCCCTAGCCCTGTTCATCCTGGTCAAGGCCATAAACTCCCTAAAGCGCAGGGAAGAAGAAAAGCCGGCAAAGAAACCGGAACCGGCCAGGCAGGAACTCCTGCTGGCAGAAATACGCGACCTGCTGAAAAACAGGCAGGGTTCATGAAAAACAGATAAAGTCCCTGCCAGGATACCCGGCCTTCCTGCCGCCCCCCTTACATGAACAGGCATCCCGCACCGGCCTGCCGGGGCCCGGGCAAGGGGGGAGCCGGCAATAAAACCGAAAGAAAAGCTGCAGGAAAAACCCCCGGCCCGACTACGTTCCAATACTTATAGGATTTTTTTCCTTTACAAACGGTTACTAGGAACTTTATCCTATGAGTAGGTATTTGATTCTAAGGGTTAACCATCTCGACCCCGTCACATCACCTAGTCCATTGTTCTAGAGTGATTGTCCTTGGAAGTATTTTTGCTGAGTAGAAAAGTATTTTGCTGAGTAGAATTGACAGGAGTTAAGACCGGTCCGGAGCATTGCGGCGGGCAAAAGTCAGAAACGGCAACCCCTGTACGGATGAAAATTTTATTTTGATAGGTTTTAAAACAAGAGGGCGGACGAACATGAACCAGAAACTTTTTTACCATTCATATCACAACCGGGATCGGCTGGTGCACATAGTTGATGGTGACCAGGGAACCTGTGAAGCTCTTGGCGTCCTGTTCCGGCTCGAGGGCTTTCAGACCGTATCATCGGTTGATTGCGATGAATTTATTACAAAGATGGAACACAAAGCCCCGGACGTTGTGATCCTGAACCTTGAAATCAATTCGCGCCCGACACTCGATACCCTTAAAAGGATAAAATCATCCTGCATAGGCACTCCGGTATTCATGCTGGCGGACAACAAGGACGTTCAGGCGGCCGTAACGGCAATGAAATTCGGGGCCACCGATGTCATAACCAAACCCATAGACACGGAAAGATTT
This sequence comes from Hyphomicrobiales bacterium, assembly GCA_015487515.1. GTDB lineage: Bacteria > Pseudomonadota > Alphaproteobacteria > Rhizobiales > Devosiaceae > DROE01. The sequence continues at coordinate 6,951 of WFPQ01000299.1, forward strand.
GTCCGGGCGGTAAGGGACGCATTGCGCCGGGACGTGCACCTGGGCGCGATACAGGGGGGGCGCAGGCCGGTGGAAATTCGCGGTTTCAACCAGTTGACCCCTCGTGAACGACAGGTTCTGCAACTGATAAGCAATGGTCAGTCCAACAAGGAGGCAGGGCGGGATCTTGGAATCTCTCCGCGTACCATAGAAGTGCACAGGGCAAGGGTCATGGAAAAACTGGGGGCAAGAAATACCGCCGACCTGATGCGAATCGTCCTTACCAGCTGATCATGAGCCTGCCATTGCCCGCAACCTGAAAATGTCCGGCAAATGTCCTGAAAATGCCTGCCAAAGCGGGGGGACCGGAACGACGCGGACGAAGACGACAATGGGACAATGGGACAATGGATTGGGATTGCAATAGCTGGTATTTGCAAAACCCCTGGCGGCAAAGCCGCCCCCAAGCGAATAACAGGGAATGATCAGGACCAGAACCGGAACCATGCCGAGCCGGCCGCACGAGGCTGATTGCAACGGGTCCGGACCCGGGCCGGCCGCAGAAACCGCCCCCCCAACATCAGGCGGCCGCACCCCCCCAACATCAGGCGGCCGCGCTGTCCTCGAGCGGGGTTATGAGC
>WFPQ01000300.1 GCA_015487515.1 Hyphomicrobiales bacterium
CAGGAGACCCTGCTGGCTGACATCATGCCCACCATTGCCACCATTGATTATTCCATCAGGCATTTGCGCAAGTGGATGCGGGGAGAAAGAAAGCCGGTGCAAATCCAGTTTTTTCCGGCCCGTAACCGCATCCGGTTACATCCCAAGGGGGTTGTCCTGGTAATTTCTCCCTGGAATTATCCGCTTTCACTTTCGATTCTGCCCATGGCCAGCGCCCTTGCGGCCGGCAACCGGGTGATTTTAAAGCCTTCCGAGCTCACGCCCAGAACCTCTTCATTGCTGGAAAGGATTGTAATGTCAGCCTTGCCTGCCGATCGGGCGCGGGTCTTTAATGGGGGCCCCGAACTCTCCTCCATGCTGACTTCCCTTGATTTTGATCATATCGTATTTACCGGTTCCACCCGTGTCGGGCGCGCTGTCATGCAGGCTGCCGCCAGCAACCTCACTCCCGTAACCCTTGAGCTTGGGGGCAAGTCCCCGGCCATTGTTCATGGGGATTTTGACCTTTCCCTGGCTGCATACCGCATTGCCCGGGGCAAGCTGATAAATGCTGGCCAGACCTGCATTGCCCCCGATTATGTCTTGGTTCAAAGACAGGGGATCGATGAATTTGCCGGTCGTTTCAGGGAAGCTGTCCGGCATCTTTATCCGGAATTTTCAGGCAATGGAGATTATTCTTCCATAATCAGCCCGTCCCATTTCAGGCGCCTCAATACCCTGCTTGACGATGCGGAGCAAAAGGGAGGCAGAGTAATCGCCCTTGATGCACAAGGCCGGCGCAGTTCGGGAAACCGCAAGCTGCATCCTCACCTGGTACTTGATGTTTCCAGCCGGATGCAAATCGTTTCTGAGGAGATTTTCGGGCCGATCCTTTACGTGGTTCCCTATGACAGTCTTGAAGAGGCCAGTGATTACGTCAATCGGCGCCCCCGGCCCCTTGCCCTTTATTATTTTGACAATGACAGGGCTCGGATCAGGGATTTTCTGGGCAGGACCATCTCCGGAACGGCGGCAGTCAATGATACCGTGTTGCAGTTTGTCCAGGAGTCCCTGCCCTTTGGCGGGGTTGGTGCCAGCGGCATGGGGGTTTGCCATGGTTATGAGGGGTTCCGGGAACTTTCCCACGCCAGGCCGGTTTTTTACCAGGCAGGGATAAATGCCGGTTCCATGGTCTATCCCCCATATGGAAAGCTGTTCGAGCGGATCATGGGTTTCCTGCTGCGCTGAGGCCCTGGCGCCAGAAATCACCGGGGTCCCGGATCAGGGCAAAGGCCATCCCTTGTTGTTCAGGCCGTTTCCGGTTTCCTGAAATTTTGCGTTTTCTTTCACCGGATTCTTGATCGATGGGGTTCGGGCATGCATTGTGAGTGCCTTCCATTGAAAAAATGCATTGGGCCCTTTCAACATTGCCGGTCCATTGATAGCCTGCCGGCCGGGGTCTGCTGGGAATTTTTTCGATCAGGGCGCTTTTGCCGGGAAATTTCCTGTTGTGGAAATGCTGTTGAAATGTTGTGGAAACATGGGTTTGCTGATAACCAACCGGATGATTGAGGCCGTAAGGGAGGCGGGTAATGCTCTTTTGTGGCGGATGATCGCCATTCTGGAAAACGGGAAATCCTGGGAAAACAAGGAGATGATGAAAAATGCCTATACTTAACCGGGCCGCAGAGCTCCACGAAGAGGTAACGGGCTGGCGCCGGGATTTTCACGCGAATCCCGAATTGCTGTATGATGTTCACGAAACTGCGGCCAAGGTGGCCGGACTGCTCAAGGAGTTCGGTGTTGATGAAATCGTTACCGGTATCGGCAAGACCGGTGTGGTCGGCATAATAAATGGCGGCAGGAATGACAGTGGCATCACCATCGGCCTGCGGGCCGACATGGATGCCCTGCCCATCAGGGAGGCAACCGGCAAACCCTATGCTTCCCGGGTCGATGGCCTGATGCATGCCTGTGGTCACGATGGCCATACCGCCATGTTGCTGGGGGCGGCCAAATATCTCAGCGAGACCCGCAATTTCAATGGCCGGGTCGCCCTGATATTTCAGCCGGCCGAAGAGGGAGGGGCCGGTGGCAAGGCCATGGTCGATGACGGCTTGATGGATCGTTTTGACATAAGGGAAGTATATGGCATGCACAATGCCCCCACCATTCCCATAGGCAGCTTTGCCACCCGTGAGGGGGCCATGCTTGCCTCGGTTGATCAGCTCGATATAGTCGTGACCGGGGTCGGGGGCCATGCGGCCATGCCCCATAATTGTGCAGATCCGATTCTGGCCGCTTCGGCCATTGTCCAGTCCATCCAGTCCATTGTCTCGCGCAATGTCGACCCCATAGGCTCGATAGTGGTTTCCATCACCAGGTTCGAGGCCGGGGATGCCTATAATGTCATCCCTGCCACGGCAAGGCTCTGCGGAACCGTGAGAAGTCTTGACGAAAGCTTGCGCGACCTGGCCGAAAAGCGCCTGGGCGAGATGGTCGAACACGTGGCAAGGGCCCATGGCTGTACTGCCGAACTGACCTATGAACGGCAATATCCCACCACGGTCAATCACCGGGAACAGGTTCATTTTGCCGCTGACGTTGCCAGGTCCCTGGCAGGGGACGCGAATGTGGAAATCAATACGCCCCAGGTCATGGGGGGAGAGGATTTTTCCTTCATGCTCCAGGCCCGCCCCGGGGCCTTTGTCTATATTGGCAATGGGGACAGCGCCGGTCTGCATCATCCCGAATATGATTTCAACGACGAGGCAATCCCCCATGGAATCTCTTTCTTCGCGGAACTGGTTCGCAAAGCCATGCCCCTGTGATATAAGGATCTGATGCGGGCCCGGTTCTGCTGTTGGGAGGGCAGCCGGATACCGCGGTGTTGGTTGACAAAAATCAATCAACCGGTTAGTTAATAACGGTCAATCAAATCCAGGAGCTTGCGCTAAAAAGACAGGCTGGTAAATTTGCTAGGGAGACAAATCCAATGAAGCTGAAATCGATTATCATCGCCGGCATGTCTGTGCTGGCCCTTGGGGGGCTGGCATTGCCGGCCGGTGCCCAGACCTTTAAGTTTGCTTTTCAGGCTGATGCCCAGTCCCTTGATCCGCATTCCCTTAATGAAACATTTACCCTTGGTCTGCTCGGGAATGTTTATGAGGGGCTGATTTCCTATGACAAGGACATGAACCGGGTGCCGACCCTGGCCGTTGGCTGGGAGGTTCTTAGTCCGACGAAATGGCGTTTTGACCTGCGTCAGGGCGTAAAGTTTCAAAACGGCAATGACTTTACCGCCGAGGACGTGGTTTTCACCTGGGAGCGCATGGGCTCTGAAGGCTCCGACCAGAAGGCTCTGGCCGGTCTGATTGAAAACATTACCATCATTGATGACTATACCATTGAAATAGACACACCGATTCCAAACCCCACATTGCTCAATGACCTGGTGACCATGTATATCATGGACAAGGAATGGGCCGTGGCCAACAACGCGACCAAGTCATCCAGCCCTGCCGATGCCGGCCGTGATGGTTCCTATGCCACCACGAACGCCAATGGCACTGGTCCCTTCATGGTCGAATCCCGTCAGCCTGACGTGAAGACCGTTCTGGTCCGCAACGAAAACTACTGGGGTAACGACAGTATAGCGACCAATGTTCAAAGGGTTGAATTCACTCCGGTCAGCCAGGCGGCAACCCGGGTCGCCGCCCTGCTTTCTGGACAGATCGACCTGGTTTATCCGGTTCCCGTCCAGGACTGGAACCGCCTTGGCAATGCCGACGGGGTCAGTGCCCTTACCGGCCCCGAGGCCCGCACCATCTTCCTGGGCATGGACCAGGCCCGTGACGAGTTGCTCTATTCCTCGGTAAAGGGGGCAAATCCCTTCAAGGATCCAAGGGTTCGTCACGCCTTTGCCTTTGCCATTGACATCAATGCCATCAGGGAAACCATAATGCGCGGTGCTGCCACGCCCTCCGGCCTGATGTGGGCCCCGCAGATCCAGGGTTATAACGCCCAGGCCAATACGCCCCATCCCTTCAATCCTGACAAGGCAAGAAGCCTGCTGGCCGATGCCGGCTATCCTGACGGCTTTACCGTGACCATGGACTGTCCCAACGACCGCTATGTCAATGACGAGAAGATCTGTCAGGCGGTTGCCGGCATGCTGGCCAAGGTCGGGGTCACCATTGATCTTCTGGCCCAGCCCAAATCCCAGTATTTTGCCAAGGTTCTTGCCCAGGGCGGTTATGACACCTCGTTCTACCTGCTTGGCTGGACTCCCGGTTCCATGGATGTCTTTAACGTGTTCAACAATCTCATTGCCTGCAGGAATGAGGAAGGAACCGTTGGTGGCTTCAATCTTGGCGGCTACTGCAATGAGCGCATAGATGAGCTTTCACGGATAATCGCCAGTGAAACCGACGTGGAACTGCGCCAGGCGGCCATTGATGAGGCGGCTCAGATCCTTAAGGATGAAGCAGGCTATATTCCCCTGTTCCAGCAGCCATTGTCCTGGGGCGTTCGCGACGGGGTTTCCGTTGCCCAGCGTGCCGACAATGTTCTGGATCTCAGAAACGTAGTGATGCCATAACACTGTTCAAGAATTTCCCCGCCCCCTGTTCCGGGGCGGGGGACTGCTTTTGATTTTGGGGTATTCATGCTTTTTTTCATAGGCAGGCGTCTTTATCAGGCCGCGTTGGTCATGCTTACGGTCGCTCTCGTGGCCTTTGCCATGTTCCAATATGTGGGTGATCCCGTTTCCAATCTTGCCGGTCAGGACACGACCGTGGCCGACCGGGAACTGCTCCGGGAGGCCCTGGGCCTTAATGACAGTGTCCTTGAGCAGTTTGGCCGCTTCATATTCAACGCGGTGCAGGGTGAGTTCGGCCAGAGCTACAGGATGCGGGTTCCCGTCAGCGACCTGATAGCCGAGCGGTTTCCCGCAACCCTTGAGCTTTCCCTGGTTTCGGCCCTGATAGCCCTTATCGTGGGCATTCCCATGGGGGTTTACACGGCTCTGAGGCGCAACAGCTGGCTGGCGCGGAGCTTCATGACCCTTTCCCTGATAGGCATTTCCCTTCCCACCTTCCTGATAGGAATTTTTCTCATCCTGTTTTTCGGGGTCATATTGCAATGGTTGCCCACCTTTGGCCGCGGACAGGTCGTTGACCTTGGCTGGTGGACCACCGGGCTGCTCACGGCAAGCGGCTGGAAGTCCATGATAATGCCGGCCATTACCCTGGCCGTGTTCCAGATGACTCTCATCGTTCGCCTGATCCGGGCGGAAATGCTCGAGGTCCTGCGTACCGATTACATAAAATTTGCCCGGGCCAGGGGCCTTACGGAGCGTTCCATAAGTTTTTCCCATGCCCTCAAGAATACCCTGGTGCCGGTGATAACAATAATCGGCCTGCAGATAGGTTCCCTGATTGCCTTTGCCATAATTACCGAAAGCGTGTTCCAGTGGCCCGGAATGGGCCTGTTGTTCATTCAGGCCATCGGCGAGGTCGACATTCCCATAATGTCCGCCTATCTCCTGTTGATCGGTTTTGTTTTCGTGCTCATCAACCTGATTGTCGATATTCTGTATTTTTCCATCGATCCCCGCCTGAGAGTTGAGCGATGATCGATTCCCTGAGGCGGTTCTTTGCCGGTGACCTGTGGTGGAGTTTTCGCTCCTCCCCCATCGTGGTGCTTGCGGCCATGACCACGGTTTCGATGGTGTTTGCTTCCGTTTTTGCCAATTTCGTTGCCCCTTACGATATCTTTGACCTTACCCAGTTCAACCTCATGGACGGTCTTAAGCCCCCGTTCTGGATGGAGCGGGGCGAGATCGGCTTTCTGCTGGGCACCGACGACCAGGGCCGCGATGTGCTTTCCACCATTCTTTATGGCAGCCGGGTTTCGCTCACGGTTGGTTTCTTTTCTGTCATATTTGCCATGCTCATAGGGATATTTGTTGGCCTGGTTGCCGGTTATTCCGGGGGCTGGATCGATGCGGTTCTCATGCGCATTGCCGATGTTCAGCTTTCCTTTCCCGCCATTTTGATAGCCCTGCTGGTTGATGGCATCATCAGCGGCCTGTTGCCCGATCAGGCCCAGGGGGAACTGGCGATTTATGTTCTGATTGCGGCCATTTCCCTCAGCTTCTGGGTTCAATATGCCCGCACGGTGCGTTCTTCGACCATGGTGGAGCGCACCAAGGAATATGTGCAGGCGGCCCAGGTCATAGGTCTGCCCAAGCCATTGATCCTGTTCCGCCACATTCTGCCAAATGTCATGGGCCCGGTCCTGGTCATTGCCACCATTCAACTGGCCCTGGCCATCATAACCGAGGCCACCCTCAGCTTTCTGGGGGTTGGCGTTCCCCCCACTTCTCCTTCGCTTGGTACCCTGATCCGGGTCGGAAACGACTATCTGTTTTCCGGGGAATGGTGGATTACGGTCTTTCCCGGCCTGGCCCTGGTCATTCTGGTCCTTGCCGTCAACATATTGGGGGATTGGCTGCGTGATGCTTTAAATCCCAAGCTGAGGTGAGTTGATGGCGCTTCTTGAAGTAAGGGACATGCAGGTCGAGTTTCCCTCCCGCCGTGGTTCCGTGACAGCGATACGCAACGTGAATTTCGAACTGGCCTCGGGGGAAATCCTGGGCATTGTCGGAGAATCGGGAGCCGGCAAGTCTACCATTGCCAATGCCATCCTGGGTCTGCTTGAGCCACCGGGCATCATGCCCCGGGGCCGGGTATTGCTGGACGGCAAACCCATAGAAAACCTTCCCATCGAAAAGATGCGCCAAATTCGCGGCAAGCGTATCGGGATGATTTTTCAGGATCCCCTGACATCGCTCAACCCCTTGCAGACCATTGAGCAGCAACTGGTTGAAACCATTCGCATTCACCTTGACCTTAACGAGGCCGATGCCCGGACCAGGGCAATAAACATGCTCGAACAGGTGGGTATTCCGGAACCTGAAGTGCGCATCAGGCATTATCCCCACCAGTTTTCCGGCGGCATGCGCCAGCGGGTGGTTATTGCCCTTTCCCTTTGTGCCGAGCCGGAGGTCATTCTGGCCGATGAGCCGACCACGGCGCTTGATGTTTCCATTCAGGCCCAGATCCTGGACCTGATGCGCAGGCTGGTCCGGGAGACCGGGGTCGGCATGATAATCATTACCCATGACATGGGGGTGATTTCCGAAACCTGTGACCGGGTCATGGTCATGTATCGCGGTGACGTGGTCGAGACCGGCCCGACCAGAAAAATACTGGGCAACCCGGACCATCCTTATACCAGGAGCCTGATTTCTGCTGTTCCCCGTCCCGACAAGCGCATGGATCGCTTTCCCCTGGTCGAATATATCGAAGAGGCTCAAATTGCCCACAGGCCCCTGGACATCAGGACCCACTGGCTCGGCCAGTCAAGGGATTTCGGTGCCGCCAACAGCGAATTTCTTGTCAGTGTCAGGAACCTTGAGATGCGGTTTGTCACCGTGCGCTCCCTGTTCAGGTCGAAGCGGCGCTATCTCAGGGCCGTCGATGACGTTTCCTTTGATATCCGCAAGGGCGAGGTCTTTGGACTGGTAGGTGAATCCGGTTCCGGCAAGTCCACGGTGGCCAGAATGATTTGCGGTATCTACAGGCCGTTTGCCGGCCAGATGATTTTTGACGGCACCGATCTTACATCCCTTAAATCCCTCAGGCAGGTAAACCGCCATCGCCGCCAGATGCAGATGATCTTTCAGGATCCGTTTTCCTCCCTGAACGGACGCATGCGGGTGGCCGACATCGTTGCCGAACCCATAAGGTTTCACAGGCTTGCCGCTTCGAATGACGAGGTGAAATCCATCGTTGCCGATTTGCTCGATCATGTGGGGCTGGGTGCGGCAGCGGGCAAAAAATTTCCCCATGAATTTTCCGGTGGTCAAAGACAGCGCATTTCCATTGCCCGGGCCCTGGCGACCCGGCCCCGGTTTCTGATTTGTGACGAGCCCACATCGGCCCTTGATGTTTCGATTCAGGCCCAGATTCTCAATCTCCTAAAGGACCTTCAGGAGGAGCTGGCACTGACCATGCTGTTCATAAGCCATGATCTGCCGGTAATTCGCCAGATCTGTGATCGGGTCGCGGTGATGCGGGATGGCAAACTGGTTGAAATTGCCGATACGGAAACATTGTTTGAAAACCCCCGGACAAAATATTCAAAACACCTTCTGGATCTGATGCCCCGGCTTGGAGGGACCTAGATCCGGGGACCTGGAGCGCTGGACCTGGAGCGCTGAACTTGGAGCGCTGGACCTGAATCGAAGAATCTGGATCAGGGAACCCGCATATGGTCCGGGTTTTTTCAGGGGTATGGTGTTTTGCCATTGCCTGTCGGGGGTCTCTTGTTTAACAGGGCTTTTGACTGCGCCCCGGAATTTGCGAAGCGTATGGCTTTCAAGCGGTACATGTCAGGGATATTTTTGGGATGATGGCTGGTTTTTAAGTGATTGACATTTTGATGACGGGTATTGAGAACTGATATGAAATCTCCCGGCAAGATTGATGTTTCCCCGGAGGATGCCACGGAAGGTGGTGCCAGGGAAGGCAATGCAAAAGCGGGCAATGCCACTGGGGGCGGGCCCAAAGAAGGCAAATCCGCCCCCACCCGCAACCCGGAGCGCACAAGGGCCCGTCTTTTGCGTGCGGCGCGCGATGAATTTTCCCGCCATGGGCTGAGCGGGGCCCGAGTCGGGGTCATTGCCCGCAGCGCCGGGGTCAACAAGCAGCTTTTATATTATTATTTCGGAGACAAGGAAAAGCTCTATGCCCGGGTGCTGGAGGCAGCCTATGGGGAATTAAGGGTTGGCGAACAGGAGCTGGAACTTGACAGCCTGCCTCCGGCAAGGGCCATAGAGCGTTTCATAGAGTTCAATTTTGACTACCTGGTCGAGCACCCGTATTTCGTTTCGCTGCTCAATGATGAAAATCTGCACGGGGCCCGGCACATCAGGCATTCCGAGCAGCTTCGCCAGTTGCACGAACGCCTGCGTCATATTCTTTCCGATCCCCTTGAGCGCGGCCTTGCCGAAGGAGTGTTCAGGCGTCGGGTCGATCCCATAGATCTTTATATTTCCATTGCTTCGCTTTGTTTCTTTTATCATTCCAACGCCAATACCATGTCGGTGGTTTTCCAGCGCGATCTGCTTGGCAGCGATGAACTGGCCCGGCGCCGTTCCCATATCGTTGAAATGATCATGGCCTATCTTGGAGCAGAAGCTTCTGCCCGATGACACCCTTGCTATTGAAGCATTTGCCGCCCGTGTCATTGCCGCTGATCGCTTGCTTCTCCTTTAGTCATAATCCTGTTTGTTGATCATCCCGTGTGGTACCGGTCTGTCGGTAACGGACTACCACTCGGGATGCTGCCGCTTGATCCCTATGGCCAGGTGGGGATCGAACATTGGTGCCGATCCCATCATCACGGCCGCCGCACCTGCCCTGAAATAGGGGGCGGCATCATCGGATTCGGCAATACCTCCGACCGCAATTATTTCAAGGGGCAGCCGTTCCCTTTCCACAATAGCCAGTGCCGACCTTACATTGTCCAGGCTAAAGGCATGAATACCCCGCCCCAGTATTCCGGACATTTCCCTTCCCCGGCCAAAGGCCGGGTTGCCCCTTTCATCGACGACCCGGCGTGAAACCCCGTTGACCATGACCACCCCGCTTGCCTTGCCCTGGACACTTTGCAACACTTCCCTGATCTGCTGGTCCTTGGCAAAGTGGCCGAGTTTCAGCAATAGGGGCAGGCCGTTTGCGTTCTTGTGCATGGCCCCGGCGATTTCCCCCGATAATTCTGCATCAAGAAATATGTCCCCCTCCGCGGTACATACGTTTGGACAGGAAAGATTGGCCTCGATCACCTGTGCCCCGGCTTCGCGGGCCATTGCAGCCAGCCTGCCAAAATCTTCGACCATTTCGGAAACGGGGGAATTTTCTCCCGGTGATGCAACCACCGAAACTATCAGCACCTGCCCCCTGCCCAGCGCCTTGCGGGCCGTTTCAACATCTGCCATCCATTCTGCCGGGTCCTTGGAAGGCATGCCAAATGAAACGGAACTGGTTATTTTCCTGTAATCATCCGGCTGCTGGCCGAGCAGTTCCTGCGTTTCGCCAGGCTGCAGGGGATCTATCTGTTTTTCCCCCTTTACAAACACCCAGTTTGGCAGTTCCTGGCAGGGGCGATATTGGCTGCGCACGGTCTTGTAGGTCAGGATATCAAAACCCAGCCGGGAATAGGTCTTTATCCACCTCGAATTCAATAAAAGCCCGGCGGCAATCCCCAGGCGTGAATTGACCGGATGACCGAGAAAATCCTTTTGCGGGGTTTGTGGAACAGGGGGAAACTCCTTGTTGTAAACGGGCCCGTTATCATAGTTCCAGTCAAAGGGTTTGCCGATATCATAGGTGTTCTGCATTTTCAATTATCCGGTTGGTTGATAGCCTCCCTGAATGTAGGGCAATTGAGTTTTTCTTGCAAGCATGGGTTTTGCCGATTTTGTCTTTGCTGCAACAAGCCCGCCGGCGCGAGGCCATGAACAAGCCTGCCGGCGTGAGGTCATAGGAAAGCCTGCCGGCGTGAGGTCATAGGAAAGCCTGCCGGCGTGAGGTCATAGGAAAGCCTGCCGGCGTGAGGCCATGAACAAGCCCGCCGGCGTGAGGCCATAGGAAAGCCTGTTGGTGAGGTGCAGAGAATCCGCAAGGTCCCGCCTGAAAAATTTTTCAGCAAGGGCCGGAAAAACCGTTCAAAGGGTTTCTGGATAATGTCTGCCTGCTGCCGGTTATTGTGAAATGGCTGTTTTGCGCTATATGCTGGCCTGCATGCGGTTTATGCCTTATTGCCTCTCATGGGATATGGTTGTTTTCAAGATCAGGATGTCATGGTGCCCGAAAAAACTATTCTGCCGGTTCTGGATGGTCTGAACGCTGCCATTTTCATCGTTGACAGCAATCGCAGGATAACTTTTGCAAACCGGGTCGGGCGCAAGAAGTTCGGCGCAGGTCTTGTCGGTCTTGATTTTGTGCAGATCGTTCGTGATCCGGATTGCCTCAAGGCCATTGGCAAGGTGATAAGGGGGCGCAAGTCCCTGCGGCTGGAAATCGGTATTCAGGGAACTGTGTTGATCACCTACCGGGTCACCATTTCCCGCCTTGGTTCCAAGGCTCCCGCAAGGGACCCGGAGGCCGGCCGTGCCGTCATCAGCCTTGAAGACATATCCATGGTTCGTGAAGCCATGACCATGCGCACCGATTTCGTTGCCAATGTCAGCCACGAGCTTCGTTCACCCCTGACCACCATTTCCGGTTTCATAGAAACTCTTAAAGGGGCGGCCAGGGATGACATCAGGGCCAGGGACAGGTTTCTTGGCATAATGGAAGAACAGTCCCAGAGAATGGTGCGCCTGATCGATGATCTGCTTTCCCTTTCAAAGGTCCAGGCCAGCGAACACCTGCCGCCCGGGGAGCGGGTTGATATCGTGGAAATCCTGCAACGGGCCGTTGCGACCCTTGATTCCGTTGCCAGCGGCGAGAATGTTGCCATAGGCCTTGATGCCCCTGAAGATTTCAGTTCCCTGATAACAGGGGACGGGGACCAGTTGCTGCAGGTGTTTCTCAATCTTGTTGAAAACGCCATAAAGTACGGGGGGGAAGGTCAGCGGGTTGATATCACGTTGAGCGATCAGGCCCGTATTCCCGGCATTCCCGACCCGGCAGTCGCAATCACCATAACCGACAGAGGCCCTGGAATTCCCCGCGAGCACATTCCCCGCCTTACCGAACGTTTTTACAGGGTGGACACCGGCCGTTCGCGCCAGAAGGGTGGTACCGGTCTCGGGCTGGCTATCGTCAAGCACATAGTGGCCCGTCACCGGGGGCGTTTGCAAATTCGCAACAACCGGGACAGGGGGGCAAGTTTCACGGTTTTCCTGCCGCGCTGACCCGGGGTCTGATCCGGAGTTTCCCTTGCCCGGATTGCTGTCATCAAACTGTTACACAAGTAATCTACCAGCACCTCCATCGGTAGAATCGATGGAGAAATTCCCATGTTTGAAAATGTCAGAACCAATATCATTGCGGCAGGCATCCTGCTGTCTCTTGCCGGCATTGCCCCGGCCCAGGCCCAGCAGCAGATCCGCATTGTTGGCTCCTCGACGGTTTTTCCCTTTGCAACTGCGGTTGCCGAAAGGTTTGGAAGAAACACTGACTTCAGGACACCGATCGTTGAAAGTACCGGCTCTGGCGGAGGGCTAAAGCTTTTTTGCAGCGGCATCGGGCAGAATACTCCGGATATCACCAATTCATCCCGGCGCATAAAGCAGTCGGAGGTGGATCTTTGTGAAAAAAACGGGGTCGATGGGATCATCGAGCTCAAGATCGGTTTTGACGGTATTGTCCTTGGCAATTCCCTTGAAGCCCCTGCAGCCGATTTTACCCGCCGGGAAATTTTTCTGGCCCTGGCCAGGGACATTCCCACCGAGGACGGAAGCATAATCGCCAACCCTTTTTCCAACTGGAGCGATATCAATCCGGCCCTTCCCGATATTGCCATCGAGGTCATGGGCCCGCCCCCGACTTCGGGCACCCGCGATGCCTTTGTGGAACTGGTCATGGAGGAAGGGTGCAAGAGTTTTGAATGGGTAAGGGAACTCGGGAAGAACGATAAGCAGGCCTACCAGGCCCTTTGTCAGACCATTCGCGAGGACGGAGCCTATGTGGAGGCCGGGGAAAATGACAACCTCATAGTGCAAAAGCTGGTGGCCAATCCCGATGCCTACGGGATTTTCGGTTTCAGCTTCCTTGATTCCAATACCGATCTTATCAAGGGAAATTCCATTTCGGGAGTTCTGCCGGAATTCGAAAATATTGCTTCCGGTGATTATCCGGTTTCCCGCTCCCTTTATGTCTACGTCAAAAGAGCCCATTTGGACCTGGTGCCTGGCATCAGGGAGTTTCTGGCCGAATTTACCTCTGAAAACACCTGGGGGCCGGATGGCTACCTTGCCGACAAGGGCCTTATTCCCATGCCGGATGACGATCGTGACCTGTGGGCAGCCCGGGCCAGAAACCTTGAGCTTTTGCAGTTTGGACAGGATCAGGACCGGTGATCTTTATGCTGGAATCAGGCGGGCGGGTTGAAATCAGATGGGCATGACTCCGAACATGTCTGAAAACGACAGGGCCGGCGCCGGTAACGGGTTTTCCGGCAGGCCTGGCCAGAGGCTTGTCCAGGGGCTTGTTTATGTCATCCTTGCGGCCAGTTCCCTGCTGGCGATTGCCGTGACCCTTGGCATTGTTTTTTCCCTTGTTTTCGAGACAGCCAGGTTTTTTTCCCGGGTGCCGGCAAGTGAATTTCTGTTTGGCCTGAACTGGAGTCCGCAAACCGCGATCCGGGCCGATCAGGTTGGCTCCTCGGGCAGTTTCGGTGCTGTTCCCCTTGTTACCGGAACTCTCCTGATCAGCACAATTGCCATGCTCGTGGCCACCC
>WFPQ01000301.1 GCA_015487515.1 Hyphomicrobiales bacterium
CTTGAATCCTTACGGGACAGGTGAGCAATGGATACGGCGCTGGCAGCGGCAGTTCTTACCGCCGTGAGGTAATTGCCGCCAACCAGGGCATCAAGCTGTCCGGTGTCCGGATCAAACAGGAATACCGTTGACTGGTGATTGGTAAGGCCCTTCTTGATATTGCCCGGCCAGTAGCCCCCGGACTTTACCCCAAGAACAAGACCGGCCCTGTCAAAACCGGACTTGAAACCGTAAAGGGCGTCGGCATGGCCGATTGCCTCCCTGATGACTTCAAAATTGTAGGCATCTCCCCTGGCCATGGCGGCAAAAACCGCCTCGACCGCCTCAAAGGCGTCAGAACGCCCCACGACCTGCCTGCACGTATCTTCGGTAACGATCAGCATCGGACGGTTCTCCTAGTAGGCCAGACCGCGGGCGGTAACAGGAATCAGACTTTCGACCACGCCGCCACGCACGCCCACATACCAGTCATGCACATTGCAGGTGGGATCGCAGTGACCGGGTATCAGTTTTATCTTGTCGTTGATTGCAAGCTTGCCATCCGGGTCGGCGATAACACCATGCTCGTCGGAACATTTGACATATTCAACGCCCTCGATACCAGAAACCTTTGGCAGGCCGCTGTCAACACTCTGGGCCTTCAAACCGGCGTCAACCACTGCCTTGTCGGCCTTGGCATGACTCATGACCGAGGTCAGAAGAAACAGGGACGAGGCGAATTCGGTTTCTGAAATGGGCTTGCCGTCCTTGTCAAGAATACGGCCGTAATCCGCATCCATGAAGGCATAGGAACCGCATTGAAGCTCGTTATAAACCCCCGAATTGCCCTCGAAATAATAGGATCCGGTGCCACCGCCACCAATGATGTCGCATTCAAGCCCCTCCCCGGCCAGGGCTTCGACCGCATCGCGAACCATGGCAACGGCAATGTCGATCTTGGCCTTGCGGTCCTCGTAAAGGTCCATGTGCTGCATGGCACCCTGATAGGCCTGGATGCCGGAGAATTTCAGCCCGTCGGCCGCATCGACGGCCCGGGCGATTTCAACGACCTCGTCGCTGGTGGTCACGCCACAGCGCCCGGCGCCGCAATCGATCTCGACAAGAACTTCAATCTCGGTGCCATGTTTCTGGGCAGCCCGGGAAAGATCGGCAACATTGGCAATGTCATCAACACAGCAAAGGGTGCGGGCTCCCAGTTTTGGCAACTGGGCCAGCCGGTCGATCTTGGCCGCATCACGAACCTGGTTTGAAACCAGGACATCCTTGATACCGGCCCGGACAAAGGCCTCGGCCTCCGATACCTTCTGACAGCAAATGCCACAGGCGCCGCGCTCGATCTGCATCTTGGCGATATCGGCGGACTTGTGCATCTTGCCATGAACACGAAGGCGCACACCCATCCGGTCGGCATGGGCCTGCATCTTGTCAAGGTTTTCTTCCAGTACGTCCAGGTCAATCATCAGGCACGGGGTCTGGATATCCTGCTCGGCCATGCCCGGCTTTGCCGGAATATTGTAACCAACTTCAAATTCACTCAGGTCTTGCTTGTCCATAAATCTCTCCTTAGCTCGCCATCCAGGGCAGTTTTTTCAGATCCACATTGCCACCGGTCAGAATTACTCCGACCCTTTGCCCCTCGAACAGTTGAGGGTTTTTCAAAATCGTTGCCATGGTTACGGCCGAACTGGGCTCGACGACGATTTTCATGCGCTGCCATATGAGGTACATGGCATCGATTATTTCCTGTTCGGAACACAACAAAATATCGCTCACATAGGTGGAAACAAAATGCCAGGTCAGATCCTTAAGAGGCACCTTCAGCCCGTCGGCAATGGTGACCGGAGCATCATCGGCAATTATGTGACCGGCCTTGAAGGAGCGATAGGCATCGTCGGCCTGTTCGGGCTCGGCGGCATAAATCCTGGTCTTGGGAGAGACGTTGGAAAGGGTCAGGCAGGAACCGGAAACCATGCCGCCGCCGCCAATGGGGGCAACAAGCGCATCAAGGGGACCGGCCTGTTCGACAAGCTCAAGGGCGCAGGTGCCCTGCCCGGCAATCACCCGCGGATCATTGTAGGGATGAACGAAGTCAGCCCCGGAACTGGCCACCACCTCGGCAAAAACCGCCTCACGGGACGAGGTGCTGGGCTCGCATTCGACAACGGTGGCACCGTAACCCCGGACCGCATCCTTCTTGGCCCTGGGGGCAGTTCGCGGCATGACGACAGAAGCGGAAATGCCCCGCCGTCCGGCCGCATAGCTGAGGGAAAGGCCGTGATTGCCGGAGGAATGGGTGGCAACTCCCCTGGCGGCCTGTTCTTCAGAAAGGGAAAAAACCGCATTTGAAGCGCCACGGGCCTTGAACACCCCGGCCTTTTGCAGGTTTTCGCACTTGAAGAACAATTCAGCCCCGGTCAACGAGTTGAAGTAGGAGGAAGTCAAAACCGGGGTGCGATGAATATGGGGTTTTATGCGCTCGTGGGCCTTCCTCACATCATCGAAGTCTGGAATGTACATTTTTGTCTCCTGGCTCATTGCATGCCTCACTAGGCCGCCTTGGAAAGGGCGGACCCCGTGGTCTTGCGATAATATTCCTGGGCAGCGCTGACGCCCTGGCCCAGTTCAATCGGATAATCAAGGTCAACCATGGCCATCTCGATGGTGGCCAGGCCGCTAAGGGCCATGACATCGGTCAGGGAACCAAGATGGCCGATGCGAAACGCCTTTCCCGCCATCTGGCCAAGCCCGACGCCAAAGGAAACTCCATAGGCATCATAGGCGTGATTGGTCAACTCGTCGGAATTGAAACCCTCGGGCACGTAAATGGCCGAAACACTGTCCGAATAAAGATCGGGGGTCTTGGCGCAAAGCTGCATGCCCCAGGCGGAAACCGCATGGCGTATGCCCTGGGCCAGACGGTAATGGCGGGCAAAGACCTGGTCCAGCCCCTCGTCAAACAGCATATCAAGGCTGGCACTCAGGCCATGAATCAGTTGAAGGGGAGGAGTATAGGGAAAGCCACCATTTGCATTGGCGTTGAACATGTCATTGAAATCAAAAAAGGTCCGGCAACTCCTGGCGGCTCTGGTGGCCTCGATGGCACGAGGGGAAAAAGCCACAATGGCCGCTCCGGTGGTCAGCATGAACCCCTTCTGCGAACCGGAAACCGCCAGGTCAACACCCCATTCATCCATGCGGAAATCCATGGAAGCAAGAGAACTGACACAATCGACAAAAAGCAGGGCATCGTGATCGCACGAATCAATGGCCTTCCTGACCGCACCAATGTCGGAACGAACCCCGGTGGCGGTTTCGTTGTGGGTGACGAGAACGGCCTTGATATCCCCGTCCCTGTCCTCGGACAGGCGTGAGGCAAAAAGATCGGCTGGGGCCCCGGTACCCCATTCGCACTCGATTATCTCCACATCCAGGTCATGGCGCTGACAAAGATCGATCCAGCGATGGGAAAACATGCCATAGCGGGCAACAAGAACCTTGTCGCCGGGAGAAAGCGTGTTGGTTATTGCCGCTTCCCAGCCACCGGTGCCGCTGGCAGGAAAAAGCACGACCTCGCCAGCACCGGTTTTGAAAACATCCTTCAGGCCCTTCAGTACGGGTGCAAACAATTCAACGAAATCAGGAGCCCGGTGATCAGAAGTCTGAACATCCATCGCCCGGCGCAACCGGTCTGGAATATTGGTGGGGCCTGGAATGAAAATCGGGTTCTGATTATTCCTGTCTCTTATA
>WFPQ01000302.1 GCA_015487515.1 Hyphomicrobiales bacterium
CATTGATGTGGTGGCCGGCGGCATCATGGATGCGCTGGCATCTGAAAAATCAGAGGCAGCTGCAAATAATTTTGTGCCGGATCTTCCTCCGCCCGCTCCTGGCATTGAAGAATTGCAGGCATTGGCTGTTAGCAGGGAACTGGCGGCTGACCTGAACAGAAACTGGTCTCCAACTATCGGCACCGCCGGCAATGATAATTTTGACGGCTTGCCGTGGAAACCAAACAATTACGATGGCGGCCTGGGCAACGATATCATCATCGGAGGTGATTTCGATGATGTACTTTATGGTGATGCCGGATTTGATGTCATCAAGGGCGGATCCGGTGATGATATTCTTTATGGCGGGACAGGAAACGATGACCTTGAGGGTGGTTTTGGCAATGACGTTCTCCTGGGCAATGCCGGTGATGATTATCTTGCCGGTGATTATGGTTATGATTTCCTTTCTGGCGGCGATGGTAACGATACGTTGCTGGGAGGCGCCAGCGATGACAGGCTTTGGGGTGAATCCGGGGCAGATGTGCTGTTTGGAGGAAATGGAGCAGACAGGCTTTATGGCGGTCTCGGTGATGACAGGCTGCTTGGCGGAGCCGGTAATGATACTATTGAAGGTGACGATGGCATCGATGTCATCTATGGCGAAGCCGGTAACGATAGCCTTTTCGGAGGTTCCGGCAATGACGAACTGAATGGAGGTGATGGCGCCGACTACCTGTTCGGGGATTTGGGAGACGATTATCTTGTCGGTGGCAAAGGTAACGACATCCTGGACGGTGGCGAAGGTACTGATGTAGCCTATTTTGCCGGACCCCGCGAAAACTACAAGGTTGAAAAGACCCAGTCGTGGGGAGAATACACGATAACCGAGCGTGCCGACCCTTCCAATTCAAACGTACTGATCAACACGGAATTCGTTGAATTCGGTTTTCAACGTTATTACATAGATTTCCTTGGAAATGACAATCCGGTCGCAATTGCTGATGAGGTGGCCGGTGATGAGGATGTTCCGATTTTGAACATTGATGTTCTTGCCAATGATTTTGACCTCGATGGTGATGCATTGGGCATAAGCGGGACCCCAACAGCATCAAACGGCACGGTCACGGTAAATTTCGATAACAGTTTGAATTATACGCCAAATGCCAATTTCTACGGGCAGGACATAATAAGCTATGTTGTCATTGATGAGACCGGCCGCAGTGACACTGGAAACGTTTATGTGGATGTGGCTCCGGTCAATGATCTTCCCAATGCCGTGGACGATGAGATATTCGTCGATGAGGATACCCCGACCTACATCACCGATTTCATGTACAATGACACGGATGCGGACGGAGATTACTTGTTCTTGGCCGCTCCGATATCTTCGGAGTATGGAAGTTTTACCTTTAATATGGATGGTTTGATCTTTACCCCTGCCAGCAATATTAATGGCACTTACGTTGTAAGTTACACGGTCTCTGATGGTAATGGGGGCACTGATACTGCAAACATAACCATAAATATCGCTGCGGTGAATGATGCTCCATCCGACATGACTTATACCGATTTGTCGGTAATAGAAGGTCAGGTTAATGTTTTTGGTGCTGATGAATTGCTGTCATTGATGACTGATGTTGATGGGGATGTTCTGTCGCTGGTTTCGGTTCAGGATGGTGTGAACGGAACCGTTGCATTGAATGCTGCCGGTGATATGGAATTTACCCCTGATGCCGGTTATACGGGTCCGGCTTCGTTCAACTTTACCGTTACTGACGGTAATGGAGGATTTTCCACCGGATACGTTTCCATGGACGTTATAAGTGGTGCAAACCAGGCTCCCACAGCTGTGGATGATGGTATTTATGGCACGGATTTTTATACTCCGCTGACCTTGAGCTCATCAGAGTTGCTGGCCAATGACAGCGATCCTGAAGGTGCAAGCCTTAGCATAGTTGATGTGCAATTGCTGGGAACGATATATTCTTACAATACCCGTGATGTATATATCGATGCCAATGGTGACATAGTTTATACTCCGCAACGCAGCGTGACGGGAACCGAACAGTTCAGCTATACCGTTTCCGATGGGGAGGGGGGGCTTTCCAGTGCAACGGTGACGATAGATGTTCGCTGGTTCGGCCGGTACAGCCAGTTCGGCACCGCGGGCAGCGACACCATGGTCGGAAATGCAGGAAATGACGGTCTGTCTGCTCTTGATGGAAATGATATTGTCATGGGCCTTGATGGAATAGACAAGCTTGATGGCGGCGCCGGAGATGATCTGCTTTATGGCGGCAATGGTGACGATCTGCTTTATGGCCAGGATGGAGATGATAAGCTTTATGGCGAAGATGGTTCTGATACCATTTATACCGGCCTGGGCAACAATAGCGCCTGGGGCGGCGCCGGTAACGATTCTTTGCAGGCGCTTGATGGAATAGACAGGCTTTATGGCGAAGCCGGAGACGACAAGCTATATGGCGGCGCCGGAAATGACTATCTTGAAGGCGGTACCGGCAAGGATAATCTTGATGGTGGTGCCGGCAGCGATATTCTTGATGGTGGTGCCGGGGATGACTGGATTTTCGGCAAGGATGGCGATGATATTCTTTATGGAAACTTTGCCGGCCAGGATTACGCCTATGACAGAATGTATGGAGGCAATGGCAACGATATCATCTATGCCAGTACCAGGGGGCGTTATTACGGAGAGGATGGAGATGATCAGGTTTTTGGCAGTTCTTTGAATGATTATATTTACGGAGGAACTGGCAATGATGTGCTGGATGGTAACGGTAATATAGATCTGATATTTGGTGAAGACGGCAATGATGTCATGAATGGCGGTGCCGGAGACGACAAGATATATGGCGGCCTTGGCAATGATATCATGAATGGTGGTGCCGGAGACGACAGGCTTTACGACAGCGACGGTAGCGATACTTTCGTTTTCAACAACAATTTTGGCAACGATGTCATTTTCGGGTTTTCTTCCGGGGCAGGAGTCGAAGATGTGCTGGATTTTTCCGGCGTTACTTCGGCATCAGGTTTTGCCGACATTCTTGCAAATTCCTATCAGTCTGGTGCCGATACTGTTCTAAGGGTTGGCAGTGACGGCACCATAATTCTTGCAGGTGTGGATATGACGACGCTGGTTGAAGACGATTTTTCCTTCGTATGATATCTTCCTTCAGCTATGAGTGAAAACTCCCTGTTGGCAAAATCTGCCGGTAGGGAGTTTTTGCGTGTTTTTGTTGCTCAGCGTTCAGATGATGCAGCATTCATTAGTTTATTCCTGGCCGGGCATTGGACTTTTTGCAAACTTGGCCGGCATGGTATCAAGGTATCCTTTTACTTTGGGTATTGCCCTCCCGCAAACGCAGGGACTGGGCAATTTAACTGTTCAAGTCCCCTTGACGCCCATGGAATTTGCAGTTAATGAAAATGCAAATCATTCGCAATAACATCTTTCAAGCAGGTACGATCCTTGGGGCAGGCTGGCTTGTCATGCCATGAAGATTGGCGGTTCATGGCCTGTTCATGCGGCAATGCGCAATGGATGAAAACTGCGGGCAGGAATTGCGGACATGAGACACGGGTAGAAACTGTAAGTGGCAAAGATAGTGCAGATGGATGAAAAATCAGGTTGGCTCAGGGACCGGCAGGCCCCGAGTCTTGGCGAGACATATCATTCGGTCAGCGTGCCCAGCCTGCGCAGGGGGGGGCGTTTCTGGCGCCGCCTGTTTTCGTTCATGGGGCCGGGTTACATGGTTGCGGTCGGCTATATGGATCCGGGCAACTGGGCCACTTCCATTGCCGGTGGGTCGGCTTTTGGTTATACGCTGCTGTTTGTCGTTCTGCTTTCCAATTTCATGGCCATCCTGTTGCAGGCGCTGGCCCTGCGCCTTGGCATTGCTTCCGGCCGCGACCTGGCCCAGGCCTGCCATGATGCCTTTCCCCGCTGGTCGAGCAGGATTTTGTGGGTACTGGCCGAAGCGGCGATCATTGCCACCGACCTTGCCGAGGTCATAGGTACTGCCATAGCCCTTAATCTGCTGTTTGGCATTCCGCTGGAGATCGGCGTCATTCTTACGGCTCTTGATGTATTCTTGATATTGTGGTTGCAGAACAAGGGCTTCCGCAAGCTGGAGGCGGTTGTCATTTCCCTGACCCTGGTGATTGCGGTGATTTTTGTTATTCAGATTGCCTATGCCGATCCGGTTCTGGGGGAGGTATTGTCAGGTTTTGCGCCCCAGCGCGACCTTTTTGCCAATCCAGACATGCTGTTTCTTTCCCTTGGAATTATCGGTGCCACGGTAATGCCCCACAATCTGTACCTGCATTCCTCGATAATTCAGACCCGCAATATCGGGGACAGTATCGAAGAGAAGAAGCGGGCCATTTTTCTTGGCACCATCGACAGCACGCTGGCCCTCATGTTTGCATTGTTCATCAATGGCTCCATTCTCATTCTTTCGGCGGCGGCATTTTATACCACCGGCCAGTTCGAGGTTGCAGAAATCCAGGAGGCCTATTACCTGCTTTCACCGACCCTTGGCGTCCCCCTGGCCGGAACCCTGTTTGCCATCGCCCTGCTGGCTTCGGGGCTTAATTCCACCGTTACCGCCACCCTTGCCGGTCAGATAGTGATGGAAGGGTTCATAAGAATGCAACTGCCCCCCTGGCTTCGCCGTCTCATAACCCGGGGCATTGCCATTGTTCCGGCGGTTTTCGTGACGGTTTTCTTCGGGGAGAGTGGCACCGCAAGATTGCTGATTGCCAGCCAGGTGGTCTTGAGCCTGCAACTGCCCTTTGCCATCGTGCCCCTGGTCATGTTCACTGCCAGCAGGCGCAAGATGCAGGGGCTGCATGCACCGCGCTGGCTCAGCATTGTTTGCGGCCTGATTGCCCTGGTACTCGTGGTGCTCAACCTCAAATTGATATTTGACGTGGCCACGGGGGCCGTCGTGATCTGACGCGAGTCGTCCTGATCATTGTTTGGGGCTGCTAAGCATTTTGTTCATGCTTGTTTTGCTCAACCTGGATTGCGTGGCAATTTTATCATTGCAAATTAGCTGATATCTCTTTCCCCAATGTAAGCGGCAAGTTTTGTCTGCGTATTTTTGCGTAGGCCGTCGGCCATATTTAGCTTGACCTTGATTCTTTCATTGACAACATGCCTCGCCGGCTGCTCAGGCTGCCAGTTCTGTTGTGTTGGTTAGTGGCTTTTTCTGGCAGGTTTGTTCTATGATGGTTCCCCAAAACAAGATGCCTGTTACCCTTGAGGAGGCTTTTTCTGCATGCAAGGTGGCTTTTGCTTATGCCGGCCTGTTCAGTTTTTTTGTTAATCTCCTGATGCTGACCGGCCCCCTGTTCATGTTGCAGGTTTATGACAGGGTCCTGACGTCAGGTTCAATTCCGACCCTGGTTGCCCTGGCCCTGCTGGTTGCCCTTCTTTATGTTTTCATGGGCATTCTTGAATATGTTCGCACACGAATTCTTGTACGCATAGGCTTGCGTCTGGATGAACAACTGGCCTCTTCCACCTTTGACGTGGTTCAGACCCACGCAATCAAGCGCACTCCTGGTGTCGGGTCGCAACCAGTCAGGGATCTTGATAACATTCGCCAGTTTGTTTCCGGACCTGCGCCCCTGAGTTTTTTTGATGCCCCTTGGATGCCGGTTTACATCGCGGTTATTTTTGTCCTGCATTCCTTGATGGGTTATTATGCCGTGGCGGCGGCAATCATCCTGTTTGGCTATGCGGTCTTGAACGATGTTATGACCCGCAAACTCGCAGCCAAGTCCAATGAGACTGTAATGGCTTCCAATGCCCTTACGGAAGAAAGCCGTCTTAATGCCGAGACTATCGGAGCCATGGGAATGCAGGATGCCGTTCGCGGTCGCTGGCAGGAACTGCACGCTGCTGCCATGCGCGACGGCACCCGTGTAAATGACCGGGCCGGCGGTATATCTTCCCTTTCCAAGGTGACCCGCATGATGCTGCAATCTGGCATGCTTGGGCTTGGTGCTTACCTGGCTGTAAAACAGGAAATTTCTCCAGGCACCATGATTGCCGGCACCATTATACTGTCCCGGGCCCTGAGCCCCGTCGAGCAGGCAATCACCCATTGGCGATCGTTTTTGAACACACGCAAGGCCTATTCCCGGTTGAAGCTTGTTCTGGAAGGGGCTCCGTCGAAGGAAGAACCAATGGAACTGCCTTCTCCCAAGGGGCACATAAGCGTGGATGGTTTGCTGGTTACGGTCCCGGGAGCTGACAAGCCGCTGTTGCAGGGAATCAATTTTGCCATTGAACCTGGTGAAGCGGTTGGCATTCTCGGGCCATCCGGTGCCGGAAAATCAACTCTGGCACGTACATTGGTCGGTGTATGCCCCCCGACCCGGGGCAGTGTAGACATCGATGGAGCTCCCCTTGAACAATGGAATGATGGTCAACTTGGCAAATATATCGGCTATCTTCCCCAGTCCGTGGAGCTTTTTTCCGCAACCATATGGGAAAATATTTCTCGTTTTCAGGCCGATGCTTCCCCTGAGGACATTGTTGCAGCTTCAAGGAAAGCCGATGTTCACGAATTGATTCTGGGCTTGCCCGATGGATATGGCACCAGGGTAGGTGAAGGGGGAATTGCCCTTTCAGCCGGTCAGCGTCAGCGCATAGGCCTGGCAAGGGCAATGTTTGGCAATCCGGTATTCGTGGTTTTGGATGAACCAAATTCCAATCTTGATGCCGATGGAGAGGTGGCCATAATTAATGCCATAAAGGCAATCAAGAGGGCAGGAGCCAGTGTCGTGGTGATTGCTCACCGTCCCAGCGCCATTGCAGCCGTTGACAAGATTTTGTTTATCAGGAATGGCTCCCAATTGGCCTTTGGTCCAAGGCAGGAAGTTCTGGACAAGATCTTGCATTCTTCAAAATCCCCTTCTTCAAATTCGCCTTCTTCCCCAGTTTCACCAACTTCTGATACCGCAGTTTCGGTTTCTTCGCTGAATTGGGGGGCGGGTTCGGCATGGCAGCCTGCTTCGGCCGGCGGAAATACCAGATCTTTTGGCCTTGATAACCACAAGGAACAATTTGCAGGTGACAATGGGGTGAAGAAGGGCGTTTGACATGGATTCCACTAAACGGTCTTTGCGGCGTTTTTACCTGATCGGTCTGTTGACCCTGCTGGCAATGCTGGGCGGGGTAGGCGGCTGGGCCTACTTTTCCCGTATTACCGGAGCCCTTATCGCTTCTGCCACTGTTGTCGTTGAAAGCAATTCAAAGGAGGTGCAGCATCTCGAGGGTGGCATAGTTGCTGACCTTAGGGTTCGCAACGGCGATTTTGTCGAGGCCGGTCAGGTTTTGATAAGGCTTGATGATACGGACACGAGAGCGGAATTGGAGATAATAAATTCTCAGCTTTATGAATTGCTGTCTCGCAAGGCACGTCTGGAAGCAGAACGGGATCAGAAATCTGAAATTTTATTTCCGGACATACTTCTTCAGGCTGCTTCTGACGAACAGGTCTCCCGCCTGATAGAGGGACAGAACAACCTGTTTTTGTCCCGTTTGGAATTGCGCAAGGGACAACTGGATCAATTGGCTACTCAGGTTGTGCAGTTGCGCGACGAGATAGTTGGTCTTGAAGCACAACTTGCTTCGGTTGTTTCCCAGGGCGAGCTTTTGAATGAAGAGCTTGCCGGGGTAGAAATCTTGCAGGCAGACGGACTGGTTACCACTTCCCGGGTTTTGGGGTTAAAGCGTCAGAGTGCCGACCTTGAGGGGGAAAGGGGGCGGTTGCTGGCCGATATCGCCCGGGCCAGGACCAGGATAGGGGAGGCGGAGCTGCAGATGATTCAAACGATGCAGGATAATGCCACAAGGATACTGGAAGAACTGGGTGAAATTCAGCCAAGGGTTTCAGAGTTGTTCGAGCGCCAGCTCAGTGCCCGGGCCAAGCTGGCCCGGGTCGATATAATTGCTCCACAGGCCGGTTTCGTGCATCAATTGCTCATAAATTCTCCCGGAAGCATCATAGCTCCGGGGCAGGTTGTCATGATGATTGTCCCGCAAAGGGATGCCCTGGTGCTTTCTGCCAGGGTAAACCCCCAGGATATTGACCAGATCGGCATTTCCCAGCCTGTTTCGATAAATTTTTCTGCTTTTGAAACCAATACGACACCGCGCATAAAGGGAAGTGTGTACAGGATTTCTGCAGACCTTACCCAGGATAATCCGCAAACCCCTCCCTATTACGAGGTTCGCATCAGGGTCAATGAAGGCGAGCTTGCAAAACTTGGCGACCAGGAATTGCGACCCGGCATGCCGGCCGAGGCCTATATTCAGACTTCCACCC
>WFPQ01000303.1 GCA_015487515.1 Hyphomicrobiales bacterium
AGGTCCGGGGCACCCCCCCCGACCTGACACCCGTTTTCGGACGATCGGGAATAAGGTTCTGCTGGATCAGTGGCGACCTGGTGGGCATAAAGATTGCCCTGCTGCGCCGCGAAATCAATGCAATGACCGCCCTTGCCATGATCGGGAGAAGTCTTGGCATGGCTTTTGATTCCCATGTGCACATGGTATTTGACAGGACCGACATGAAACCCGGCCTCATGGCGCTGCTTGAAGCCCTGCCTCGGTTCAACCGCTGGAAGAAACCCTCCGGACCAAGACGAAAATCTTCCACCAGTTCCATTTTGCCCGGCACCAGGTAGCAGATTTCCCAAAATCCGGGAACCGGCAAAAACCGGCAGGGGATTTAACGGCAAGGCAAAAACAGCAAAGAAAAAACAAGTAGATACCCCAATACTCCCCTTCCAGGAACCACTTGATTCAAGGAAACAACATCGCGAAAACCCCCGGAATGAAAAACTCAAACCCCCTGCCGGGATACCTGCGCCGGTTCGTCTCCATATTCGCCGGCCGGATGCTGGGCGCCCTGCTGGTTTTTGCAATCAATCTCCTCATAGCCCGCAACATGGGCCCAAAAGCCCTTGGCACCTACGCGATTTTTGTCGCCCTTGTCGCCATTCTGACCATCTGCCTTTCCCTCGGTTTCAATTCCATAGCATCGGTTTTTGCCGCCGAATACAAGAGCCGCAACCATGAAGGTTTTCTGAAAGGATATATCCGGACGGCCCTTGAATATATTTTCATGACCGCCGGCCTGCTGCTCGTTATCCTGCTGGTTTCCTGGGGTTTTTCTCCCCGGTTCCTGCCCCGGGCCGAACCGCTCTTTGGCATCCTGGTCATCATCACCGCCCTTGGTACGGCCATCCTCAACCGCAACAGCACCATCAATGTGGGGCTGGGCCGCCAGGTGGCCGGATTATTGCCCGAAACCCTTTTCCGCCCCCTTCTGATCTCCCTGGCCCTGTTGCTGCTCATTGACGGCCTGCCCAACATCTACTGGGTCATGGCCCTCAGCGCCATTGCCACCTGGGCCTGTGTGCTTTTCGTGTTCTTTTACTCCTGGCAACATTTCAGGGCCTTCAGCCATGTCGAGGCAAGATACGAAAAGAAACGCTGGAAGAACGCCGCCTGGCCATGGCTTGCCACCTCCCTGCTCTGGGACTACATGATCGACCTGATACTGATACTGACCAGCATTCTTGCCGGTGCAATAGAAATTGCCATCCTTCATGTGAGCTTTCGCTACCGGGTTCTGGCCGGATTCGGCATGCGCACCATATACCTGCTGATGCTCCCGGAAATAGCCGCCAGCGGAGCCACTGGCGACAAGAAGCAGATGCTGAAAAAAATAGCCCGGGCCAACCACGCTTCCCTTGCCTATTCCCTGGCGGTATTTCTGGCCTTTGCAATTTTCGGGGAATGGTTGCTGGCCCTGTTTTCCAGCCAGTTCACAACCGGCCTGCCGGTTCTGCTGATAATTTCCCTTACCATGCTGATCCGGGCCGTTTTTGGCCCCGCTTCACTGGTGCTGGCCGTAAACAACCTGCACCTTGCTACCGCCGCCATCAGCCTGTTCGGGCTCCTGCTGGCAACGATGATCATCATTCTGTTCCATGGACAATTCGGCCTGCTTGCAGTGGCAACGGCCTATTCCCTCTCCAATTTTATGGTCTCCCTGCTGCTCTGGATATACGCCAGGAACAAGACCGGGATAAATTGCTCCATATTCCCGCTTGCCGGCAAACCAGAAAAAGCAGGCCGGTGAACTCCATCCATAATTGCCGGATTCATCCGGACACATCAGCGGGCTGCAATGCATCTATAACCGGACAGTCTGGAACCTTCCTGCCACTGCACCTTGAAACGGTTTCCGAAAGCACCCTTCTTATCCTGTCAAGGTCATTTATCCGCCTCTCCACTTCATCAAGGTGCCTTTGTGCCACCTCCCGAACCTGCTGACAGGTCTGCATGCCCCCATCGACCAGCTTGAGCAATTCCCTGATCTCGGCCAGGGAAAAACCAAGGGACCGGGCCCGCATGACAAAGCCCAGGCGCTCCAGGTGATACGGTTCATAGGAACGGTAATTGTTTTGCCTCCGTGGAGGCTCCGGCAACACCCCGATTCTTTCATAATAGCGAATGGTCTCCAGATTGCAGCCGGTGGCCCGGGCCAGGTCTATGCGTCGCAATCCCCCCGTTGATTTTCCTGCCATTTTAAGATTTCCACTCCCATGCCTGTCATTTTCATGTTTTTCTTGAGCCTGTACCGGCTACAGAGTGTATCACCATGGCCGGTAAATTCCAACAATGCTCCCCAACAGGGACAAAACGAAACAGGCACGGACAGACTTCCCCCCAATCAACAGCAAGGAATCTGCAACAATGAATAAAGACGGAACGGAAAAATCAAGAAAACCGGATGACAAGCTGCTCAGGGCCGGGTTGATAGGCTCGTTCATTGCCGCCATTTGCTGTTTTACGCCAATTCTGGTGATCGCCTTTGTCGGGGCCGGCCTTGGCGGACTGGTGGGTGGACTGGATTATTTTCTGTTTCCCATGCTGTTTGGCTCACTTGGGCTGGTGGCCCAGGCCCTCTATCTGAATTTTGGCCAGCCGGGTCCTTCGCCAAAATGGATCATCATTGCCCTTGTTCTGGCTTTTTCCGCCCTGCTGTTCCTGTTGCAGTTCCGCCTTGCCCTAACAGTTTCCATGATCGCTGCGCTTTTGGTGGCAGCCTACTGGCTTTATCTGCGTTCAAGGTTCAAACAGGCCCAGGCCGGCTGATCAGCAATACCATTCAAAGAAAGGCATGAATTATGTCCGACAGCAATAATTTCGACCTGGTGGTGATCGGGGCCGGATCGGCCGGATTTTCCGCCGCCATCACCGCCGCCGATGCTCAAAAAAAAGTGGCCCTGATTGGCCACGGCACCATTGGCGGCACCTGTGTCAATGTGGGATGCGTCCCATCCAAAACCATGATCAGGGCGGCCGAAGCGATACATGGAGCCGAAACGGCCCGGCGATTCCCCGGCCTGTTTGCCAGGGGAGGGGTTGAGAATTTTCAAAGGCTGGCAGAGGCAAAGGATCAGCTCGTGGCAGGGCTGCGCCAGAAAAAATACCTCGATATTCTTCCCCGGTACCCCAACATAACCTATGTCGAAGAAGGCCCGGCAACACTGATTGAAGGAGGAACAAGGGTCAACGGCAAGACCTTCATGGCCAAAAAAACCATAATAGCCACCGGATCAAGGCCGATGATACCACCGATCCCGGGCATTGAAGACATCAAGGCACTTGACAGCACCTCCCTGCTGGCCCTTGAGGAACTGCCCGAAAGCCTCCTGTTTGTCGGCGGCGGCTACATAGGAGCGGAACTGGCCCAGACCATGGCCCGTTTCGGGGTCCGGGTCACCATGGTCTTTCGGTCCTCCCTGCTGCCCGGAATCGAACCGGAAATTTCCCGCAACCTTGCACAATCCTTCGAAAATGAAGGTATAAAAATCGTCAACCGGGTAAGCTACAGATCCGTTGCAGGAACAAGGGACGGAATAAGCCTTGCCATCGAACGATTTGGCAAACCCCTGCAACTGGAGGCCCAGCACCTGGTGCTTACCGCCGGCAGGCTGGCCAACAGTAATGATATGGGCCTTGAGGAGGCCGGGGTTGAAACCGATGAAAAGGGCTCGATCATCGTCAACTCCAGCATGCAGACCTCCAACGAAAACATCTATGCAGCCGGAGACGTGACCGACCGAGACCAGTTTGTCTACATGGCGGCCTACGGGGCCAAGCTGGCGGCAAGAAATGCCATGCTCAAAGGGGATGATCCCGCCAGGCAGGCCTATGACAACTCCACCATGCCCTGGGTGGTATTTACCGATCCGCAGGTGGCCGGGGTCGGCCTGAGCGAGGAACAGGCAAGAAGCCGGGGCCATGAAGTGAAAACCTCCATCCTTCCCATGGACCAGGTACCCCGGGCCCTGGCCGCACGCAATACCAACGGCCTGATAAAACTGGTCGCGGACAAGAAGACCGACCGTCTGCTTGGCGGACAGATCAATGCTCCCGAGGGGGCCGATGCCATCCAGACCCTGGCCATGGCACTGAAATTTTCCATGACCGCCAGGGAACTCGGAGAAACCATATTCCCCTACCTCACAAATGTGGAAGGACTTAAACTGGCCGCCCAGACCTTTGACATGGATGTCTCAAAACTGTCCTGCTGCGCCGGGTGACCTCCCCAGTCAGGATATGGGAGCAGGAACCAAAACCGGCCAAAGCCGGCAGTTGCCGGCAGATATGCCGGCACGCTCATCATCCGAACCGCCGGCCTCTCCCTGAACCGGGCCCTTAAACCGAACAAGACCTGCCCGTTGCGATTTTTGAAATGACCTTATCGAGAGATAGCTGACGGTTTATTCCGGGCACATGGTTTACACGAACCGCATTTTGGGAGTTCCCGAGATGCCCTGGAAAGAGTGTAAACCGATGGACGAACGTCTGCGATTCATTGCCCGCCTGCTTGAGGGGGAACGGATGGCGCCGCTTTGCCGCGAGTTCGGCATTTCCCGCGTCACCGGCTACAAGATATTCAACCGCTACAAGGAGTGCGGTCTGGACGGTCTCGCTGACCGCTCCAGGCGGCCCTATCGCCAGGCCAACAAGCTGCCTTTTCAGATCGAGCGCAGCATACTGGGCCTCAAGAAGGCCTATCCCGGCTGGGGCGCACCGAAGATCCGCGACAAGCTGATCCGCCAATATCCCATGCTCAGGCCGCCGGCGATCTCGACCATACATGCCGTGCTTGACCGCCACGGCCTCGTCAAGCGCAGAAAGCGACGCAGATACAAGGCCCAGGGCACGGCCCTGTCGACAGCCCTTTTGCCCAACCAGCTGTGGTGCGCCGATTACAAGGGGGAGTTCAAGCTGGGCAACAGGCGCTATTGCTACCCGCTCACCATCACCGATCAGGCTTCACGCTATCTGCTGGCCTGCGAAGGCCTTGCCAGCACCAGATCCGACTTCGCCTTTGCCGTCTTCGAGCGGGCTTTCAAGGAGTTCGGCCTGCCGCAGGCGATCAGAACCGACAATGGCACTCCCTTCGCCAGCCCCCAGGCCCTGTTCGGCCTGAGCAAACTGTCGGTGTGGTGGCTCAGGCTCGGCATCAGGATCGAGCGCATCAAACCGGGATGCCCGCAACAGAACGGACGCCATGAACGCATGCACCTGACCTTGAAAAGGGAAGCGACAAAACCGCCGGCGTTCAACTTCCTGCAGCAGCAGCAGACCTTTGACCGCTTCATCGAGGTTTACAATAACCAAAGACCCCATCAGGGGCTCGGCGGCGCTTGTCCCGGCGATCTGTTTACACCCTCACCGCGAATCTACGAGCCGCCGCCCGAACCCGATTATCCCTTCCACGACCGGACCGTCCGGGTCACCCGTTGCGGCAGAATCTGTATCGGGAAACGCAAAATCAACCTCAGCCAGGTGTTCGCAGGCCAGATCCTCGGCCTGAGGGAGGTCGACGACCAGATCTGGCTGGTCACTTTCCTAAACTATGATCGTAACCGCTCGATTGCTACCGCCATTCAGGCGGCGTTTTCGAGTTTGGCGCCGGGTTTCCAGTTCCAGGGGAGCAGTTCGTCGATGCGGTTGATCTTGTGATCCTGGATGCGGTCGAGGACGTCGGCTAGCCATGCCTCGGGGTTCAGGCCGTTCATCTTTGCGGTTTCGATCAGGGTCATGGCGCGG
>WFPQ01000304.1 GCA_015487515.1 Hyphomicrobiales bacterium
AGCCTGTGCATGGCGCTTGGGGGGGATAATGGCCAGATAGAAAATGCGGCCGAAATTGCCCTTGAGCATCATCTGGGCATGACGTGCGATCCCGTCAGGGGGCTGGTCCAGATTCCTTGCATAGAGCGCAATGGCATGGGGGCGGTAAAGGCGGTGGCAGCGGCTTCGCTGGCCTTGAAGGGAGATGGAGAGCACAAGGTCTCGCTGGATGCCTGCATCGAAACCATGCGGGCGACCGGGGCCGACATGGATGTGCGCTACAAGGAAACATCGCTGGGCGGGCTCAGTGTCAGCGTTGTCGAGTGTTAGCGTGGATCAATGTTGGTGCAGACGGGGAACCGGATGGCTTCACCAAAATGTTTTTTGCCTTTTGAGCGCAAATCGGTTTCATGGACATATGTCAAAAACAGAATGTTTTGGCGACCCCATGGCGGGGGCCGTGAACCGACGGGTTTTTGGCATTGAAGAGTTGGCTGAACGGGATTTTATCAGAGTCCCGTGATGGCATTTTGAAAATCGGAGAAATTTCAGATGAGAATTGCAAGATCCATTATGGTGGCGGCAGCCCTGCTGGGGGCCGGAGCCGGCGTGGCGCTGGCGGAAGCCGACGGCAACAGCCTGGTGCATTCGAGAGAATTTGGCGGGCAGGTCTACATGATGAATGAAACCCACATGTCCCTGTATTTTTTTGACAAGGACGAGCCGAACGTTTCGAACTGTTATGATCAGTGTGCCGTCAACTGGCCGCCACTGATACTGGACGCGGATGCGGAACTGGGGGAAAATTATTCGCTGATCAAGCGCAGGGACGGAACCATGCAGGCCGCCTACAAGGGGCAGCCGCTCTACCTGTTCGCCGGCGACAAGGAAATCGGCGATATCAACGGGGACGGGGTCAAGGGCATATGGCGCCTTGCCAAACCCTGACGGATGCCGGACGGGCCGGCCTCGTGCAGGGTCCCTGTCGGGGGGCTTGTGCGGGCCGGCCCGGTCAGTCTGGGGCCCCCTGGCCTGGGGGAATCCCCTGATTTTCAAGCATGTGTTCGACCACGGCAACGGCCTGGTTCTCCCTCTGGGTCCAGTCTCCTGAAACAAGGGTGTAGCTGGCGTCAAACCGGTCGAGCTTGGCCTTGATCTTGTCGAAAAATTTCTCGCGTAATTCCTGCTGGGCAAAATAGCGCAGGGGATCGTCCTGCCATGGGGCATCGGCATCGAGCAGCAGGTAATGGTCGGGCAATTCGATCTCGGCTTCGAGGTCGGGCAGGGAGTGGCCCAGCAGCATTTCGGCCCATACGGCAGTCAGCAGGGGGTCGGTGTCCTCGAACAATATGGGGCCGGCCTTCATGGACAGGGTCTTGCGGTGGGCCACGTGGCCGTCAACGATGAAATGCAATTCCTCGGCCCGGTATTTGCCCGGGGTGCGGAATTTTTCGTAAGGACGGCCATATTCGGGCACGTAGGGGCCGCCGAACCTTTGGGCAAGGAAATCGGCCATGTAGGATTTTCCGGTGCTTTCCGGTCCGACCATGGTCAGACGCTTTTGAAAATAGGGGCGTACGGGACCGGGTATGGATTCCCAGTGGCCGAACGGATCCTGGCGGATTTCAATGGAATTGGCAGGAAGGGCCATCCACATGGGATCCAGAATGAAATGCTGGGCATCAAGGTTTCTGGCCAGGGTGACCAGATAGTCTTCGGAACCGATGATCCGGTCGATTTTTTCGGGGTGGAAACCGCGGATGATCCTGGCCCAGTTCTCGTGTTCGACCGGCAGGGGGCGGGGGCCGTTATTGGCAACTATCACGACAGATTCGGGAAACAGCTCTTCCATCCAGACCTTGCGGACGGCCGGCTCTATGGGGTCGCTGTCGGATGTGGAAAGGATTATGGTCAGCTTGTCGACCAGGTAGGAGGCGGTGCGTATGAGTGCCACGTGGCCCTCGTGGGGGGGCATGAAACGCCCCAGAATTACGCCCTTGGTGATCATGATTTTTGCCGTTCTTGTTTACCCGATGCTTTTATGGG
>WFPQ01000305.1 GCA_015487515.1 Hyphomicrobiales bacterium
CCCCTGGCCATGGCCCAGAGCACAACCGGCATGCAGATGCCCGGAGCCAGCACCCAGGGCCAGCAACAGATGATGGGCGGGGGAGATGACATGATGGGGGGGCGGAATGTTTCACCGCAGCAAGATGCCATGGCCAACGGCATGGGCTCGCCTGCCCGGATCAACAATGGCATGGGCCAGAACGGAGCCGGCATGACGGGAGGCCAGAACAATGGCATGGGTGCTCAGAACGGCATGAACCAGATGATGATGCAGATGATGATGCAGCACATGCAGATGATGATGAAAAACATGCAGTCCATGGGAACCACAGGCATCAATCAGAATGGCATGGGAGCCATGGGTGGAATGGGTGGAATGGGTGGAAACCAGTTCAGCCCCGGGCCGAACCAGAACCCGATGGGCGCCATGGGCAACAGCCAGGGCACCGTGAACGGCATGGGAGCCATGGGCAATGCGGATATGATGAAAAACATCGTGATGAACATGTCTGCAGAACAGCGTGAAATGCTGCTTGAAATGCTCAAGGAGCTACAGGCGGCAAACAACTGACCAAGGCCGGCAGCACCCCTGTTGCTGATGATCAGGGACATGGCGGCAGGGACGGCCCCTTGAAGCAAAGGAGTTATGGCAATGACATATGAAGCAATAAACGGATTTGGATATATGGGGGGCTGGGGCATGGCATTTGGAGGATTCATGATGATTTTCTGGGTGCTGGTACTGGTGGCGCTGGTGGTTTTCATCACCAGGTGGGCCGCCGGAGGAAACAATTCGGCACCAGGCACCCCCGGGGCCAGGGAAATCCTTGACCAGCGCTATGCACGCGGAGAAATAGATACGGAGGAATACAAGGAACGCCTCAAGGGCCTTGATTCCCTGAACTGACCGGAAAGCCGGGGGCCACGGGACAAGACCGGAGGCGCCCGGCAATGGTTTCATCCGGCAAAGGAGTAGCT
Source organism: Hyphomicrobiales bacterium (assembly GCA_015487515.1). Classification (GTDB taxonomy): domain Bacteria; phylum Pseudomonadota; class Alphaproteobacteria; order Rhizobiales; family Devosiaceae; genus DROE01. Next base: position 960 of record WFPQ01000305.1, read on the forward strand.
GGTCTTGACGACTGAATAGAACTCGGCTGCATAGCGGCCCTGTTCCCTTGGTCCGTAAGAGGAAGCCTTTCTGCCGCCAAAGGCCACATGATAATCAACCCCAGCCGTTGGCAGGTTGACCATCACCATTCCGGCTTCGGCCCGGCGTTTGAAGTTGCGCGCTCTTTTCAGGCTTTGCGTGCAGATACCCGCAGTCAGGCCATATTCCGTATCATTTGCCACCGATAAGGCTTCATCAAAGTCTCCAACCCTGATGATCGATCCGCAGGGACCGAATATTTCTTCACGGTTGATGCGCATTTCATTGTTTGTACCAAGAAACAATGCGGGCGCCTGGAAAAAGCCTTCCCTTGCACCATCGAGCCGTTCCCCACCGATCACCTCGGATGCCTCTTTGGCAGCAAGACCGACATAATCAAGGTTTGACTGAAGCTGCCTGGCATCGACCACGGGACCGACATGGGTAGAGCTGTCCAGCGGATCACCAACCTTGAGCCTGCCCATTTCTGCGACCATTTCTTCAACAAATGCGTCATGAATGCCTTCCTCGACAATGAGGCGGGAGGAAGCGGTGCAGCGCTGACCCGTTGAAAAGAAGGTGCCGTTGATACAGGCGGGAACAGCGATTGACAGGTCTGCATCATCGAGTATGACCATCGGGTTCTTGCCCCCCATTTCAAGCTGTACTTTCTTCATCATCCGGCCACAGACCCCTGCGATATGCCGGCCGGTCGCTGCCGATCCGGTGAACGAAACCGCATCGATGCCGGGATGCGCAACAATGGCCTGACCAACCGTTGAGCCTCTGCCCATGACAAGGTTGAACACGCCTGGGGGGCATCCGCACTCATGCAATATCTGCGCTGTCACATGCGCACAGCCAGGTGTCAGCTCGGCCGGTTTCAGAATGACACAATTCCCATGTGCCAGGGCGGGGGCGATCTTCCATGCCGGAATGGCAATCGGAAAATTCCACGGTGTAATCAAACCTATGATGCCAACCGGCTCACGCGTGATTTCGATATCGATGTCCGGGCGTACAGATGGTTGAATGTCACCAGCCTGGCGCAGGCATTCACCGGCAAAAAACTTGAAAATCTGGGCCGCGCGCATGGTTTCACCAATACCTTCGGCCAGTGTCTTTCCCTCTTCGCGGCTCAGCAGTCTGCCGATCTGTTCAGCTCTGCCGGCAATCGTTTTGCCAACCGCCTCCAGCAGGTCATGGCGGGCCTGCGGAGTGAAACTGATCCATTCCGTGCGAGCCGACTTTGCAGCCTCGACCGCAAGGTCCACACTCAAGGCATCACCATGGGAATAGACCCCGATGATGTCATCAACATCGGAAGGGTTGATGTTCTCATGGTAATCGCCCTGTCTGAGCCATTTACCGCCAATCAGGCAATCATGTTTTTTCATTTTATCCTTCATCGAATTAGACGCCTCAAATCAGTCCCGGTTGAGTTGACTGGCAATGCCAATCAGTTCTGATTTTCGATCACTGGTAAGTTTCTTGAATGGGGGCACCAGGTTTTCCCATCCGGCATCTCCGGTTTGCCTGCCGACCAGAAACTTTACGGACGGAACAAGATCACCGGAGGTTATTTGTGTTCTCAGTTTGCTAATCCGGCCTGCCAGGCCAGAATCAGGCAAGCCGGTCCCGGCCCAGAGTTTCTGACTGAGCATACCGGTTTGATTTGCCGTTGCGGATATACATCCGGAAAAACCACTGGACCCGGCCTCTGCAAGCGCCACCTCTGAACTCGGAAAAACCGACAGGGTTGGAATGGTGCTCGTCAATTGACGGCAATATTCAAGATTGCCAGACGAGTCTTTTATTCCGGCAAACCTTTCCGGCCAGCGCCCGTGCAGACTTGCAATCAAAGAAACCGGCAGGTCTATTCCCGTCATCCTTGGAAAATTGTAAAAGAAAATGGATATTCTTCGGGTTTCCAGGCGACTGTGGATTTCAGCATACCAATCAAGCAGCCCGTTCTCTGAAACCGGCTTGTAGTAATAGGGAGGCAGGATCAGGGCAATCCTGTATCCCAGATCATCGGCAAAACAGGTAAGAGTAATAGTTTCTTCCAGCGATGGAGTTCCAGTTCCGACCATGAGGCATTCCATGGGAAGATTTTGTGCTGCCCAGCGCATGACCCGTTTTCTGGCTGCGCTATCAAACGAACTGGCTTCACCCGTTGATCCAAGAACATTCAAACCATCACAACCGTTTTCCAAAGCCCATTTGCAATGGGCGACAAAGGGTAATTCTTGGGGAACTCCCGATGTGTCTACCGGTGTCGGAACCGCCGCTATGACCCCTTTCATGAGCTTGTCATCCCTTTTCTGGCGGACAGTTTTTCTGCAGCCGGATTCTTTTCTGCAGCCGGATTCTTTTCTGCAGCCGGATTCCTGGGCATGGCCGCAACAAAGGGATGATCGATGGTTGTGGTGGTCTTTTCCGACCAGCCACCCGGGGAGCCCAACCCGCTCACGGATTCTTCAAAATATTCCCGGTTAACGCGGACAAATCCGATATCAGCTGTTTCGATCTCATCGTCAAAACGAATTGCATCAACCGGGCAGACGGATTCACAAACGCCGCATTCGATGCATTCGGTCGGATGAATGTAGTACATACGTCCCCCCTCATAGATGCAATCGACAGGACACACCTCTGTGCATGATCCGTCTTTTACATCAACGCACTCGCTTTTGATTATGAGGGGCATCCGACATCTACCTGCCACGCCATTCGGGAGGGCGCTTTTGCCGAAAAGCTGCAACACCCTCTGCCGCATCCTCTGATTCCAGGGCGGCAACCAGTTCCGGAAGCCGCAGAGAACGTGCCTCATGTATCGAGAGCAGACCCGTCTGGCGTACCACCTGCTTGATCGCCTTAACGGACAGGGGGGCGCATGCAGTTATATCCGATACCCACCTGCTCACCTCAATATCCAGCTGGTCTTCAGGAACAACCGCGTTGACAAGGCCATATCGAGCCGCCTGCCCACTTTCCATCATGCGCCCGGTCATCATGAGTCCAAGGGCGATCTTTTCCGGTATCAGCCGTTGCAGCATGACCATGCCCCCGTCCAGGGGCAGGCGCCCGACCCTTGCTTCGGGCAAACCAAAGCGGGCGGTTTCACTGGCAATCACGATGTCACAACCCAAGACCATTTCCATGCCGCCCCCAAGTGCCAGGCCATTGACACGAGCAATGACGGGCACCTTCATGCTTTGGCGCATGGCGATACCGCCAAAACCGTTTTCGTTGAGACTGGCCCAGTATTCCAGGCCGGATTTTCCGGTGTTGGATTTCAGATCAGCGCCGGCACAAAATGCCTTTTTCCCTGAACCGGTGAGCACCACGCAGCGCACCGTGCTGTCGGCTTCAATCTGCGTCCAGACCTTTTCCAGTGCAGTTTCCGTTTCCGCGTCAATGGCATTCATGCGTTCCGGCCGGTTGACGGTAACGCGTGCCACTCCATCTTCCATTTCAAACAATACGCTCATTCGGCTGCCGATCCCATATCAGGTGACAAACCCAGTTCCCTGATGATCTCTTCTGTATGCTGCCCCAGACGCGGTGGCGCATAACGGATCGTTACCGGGGCATTGCTCAGATGAACCGGAGAACCCACAACGCTCATTTCGCCAAGCACCGGATGATCCATGTTCAGCAGCATGCCGTTTATTGCGGTTTGAGGATCGTCAAGGGCCTCTCCAAGAGATCGCACCGGCGCACATAGCAAATCCTGGTCTTCCAGCCGCGCCAGCCAGTAGCTCGTGGTGTTTTTGGCAAACTGCTTCCTGAACGTGTCCTGCAAGAATGCCTTGTTCTTGCGCTGGGAAGACAAGTCGGGATATCTGGGTGACAGATCTTCTATTTCCAGGGCGGCACAAATGTCTCTTAATGGATTGACCTTGAACGCCCCCACGATAACAAGCAAGCCATCCATTGTTTCAAATACACCGGTCAACGGCATGGCCGCCCAGTTGAGAATTTCGCGATGCCTGTTCCATTGGGCAGCTTCCTGCATCTGCATGGCAATCATCGAATCATAAAGCGAAACGCTGATTTTCTGTCCCACTCCGGTTTTCTCGCGCTGGAGCAATGCGGCAAGCACCCCCTGAACCAGGTGCATGCCGGCGCTGTAATCGCACAGGGTAGTCGGATAGATCGAGCGGGGAATCGAGGGGTCGGATGTTTTTTCCATGACACCGCTCATTGCCTGGGCAAGTACATCCTGGCCGCCCTTGTGTGCATAGGGACCGGTTTCACCAAAACCAGTACCGGAAGCACATATGATACGGGGATTGATTTCCTTCAGCGTTTCATAATCGAAGCCAAGCCGTTTCATGACGCCGGCGCGAAAATTGTCGACAATCACATCTGCGGTTTTCACCAGTTCATGGATAATCCGTTTGCCTTCATCCGACTTGGTGTCAATGGCAACCGAGCGCTTGTTGCGATTGAGCGAGGAAAACACCGCATTGTTTGCCGCTTCTTCTGATGTCTCCCCAAAGAAATTGCGTGACAGGTCGCCGGTTCCGGGGCGTTCGATCTTTATTACATCGGCTCCAAAATCGGCCAGCATCTGCGTGGCACAGGGGCCAAGCATCACCTGTGTAAAATCAATGATACGCGTTCCGCTCAGGGGCATTTGCCGTTCGTTCATGTTTTCCTCATTCCGCCGCCGGGGGTTGTTCAACCAGTGCATTGGACGATGGAACATCGCCCGGGTCTGCCCCCTGCGCACGCATTTGTCTTTGAATTTTCTTCGCGTTCACATCTCGCAATGCAACGTTCTCATCAAGCGCGATGGAAACAGCGACACCGGCAGCCTCGCCCTGGGCCATGCAGGGAGGGATTTCCCTTGATGATTTCTGTGCTTCGCTTTCACAGGAATAATGTCGTCCGGCGACAATCAGATTGTCGATGCCCCTGGGCAGAAGAGCCCGGTACGGTGTGTAATAATCACGTCCCCGGCATACGCTGTCGGCAAAATGACGCCGGCTTTTCACGTCATCCCTTGTAACCACATATTCCCCCTGCAGCAGACGGGTCTGACGGACCCCGATTTGTTCGGCAGCCCCCAGCATCCTGGCATTTTCAAATCCGGGCAGGTTTTCGCGGGCAAAGGCCAAAAGATTCATCATCCGCTCGCGGCCCTCATATTCGGCAGCCACCATGGATTCCGGCGACAAACCATCATAACCGGCCATGTGCGGGCAATTACACCAGACGATTCCCGGGATCGGGGTCTTAAGCCACCACATGCCCCAGGCACCACCGATCACCCGGCGCGCCCGGCGATCAAGCTTTTTATATTCCTGCGGATTTTCGTATTCGAACTTTTCTGCCCGTTCGGTATCCACCCCGGCCAGGCGGAATACCGTTGTCACAATATACTGTCCCTTGATGAAATCGGCCCCGGCTGAAGCTGCAAGATCAAGATCGCCGGTCGCATCCACCACCATGCTGCATCTGATGGCCTGGCGCCCCAGCTTGGTCTGACAGACTATTCCGGCAACCTTTCCACCATCAATTATGGCTTCGGAGAACCAGCTATGCAGACGCAGGTTTATCTTCGCTTCCCCGACCAGATCGAGGCTGACGCGCTTCCATGTATCCGGATCGAATGCAACCGCATGAATTATTGGTTGCGGCATGCCGGTCTTGTGGAAGTCGATACATCCCCAGCGTGACCACTTTTGCCACATCTCCCAGCTTTTCAGGCAGTCCTGTGGCGGCGGATAGACGGCACCATCCTGGGCCTCCATGCGCTCGACAAATTCCGTGACAATTCCGGTGGTGACGATTTCACTTCCCCCATTCACCATATCGTCCAGAACCAGAACCATTCCGCCTGAAGCCATGCCGCCAAGGTGATGATAGCGCTCCACCAAGGTGACCGAACAGCCGTTTCGCGCTGCCGAAACGGCTGCCGACAACCCCGCCGGTCCTGCACCAACCACGACCACGTCACAGTCGGCAATCACCGGAATCTGCCTGCTTTTCAAAGTGATATGGTCAGTTGCTCTATCGGGCATTTGTCTTCTCTGTTTTTGAGTTGCTACCAGCGCACGATCAGCCGTTCGGCGATCGAAACCATTGCAAACATCACAACGGAAAGGCCGGACGACATGAAAACGGTTGCATACAGCAGGGCCGAGCGGAAATTGAATGTTGAATCGAGAATCAGCGCACCAAGACCCAGGTCGGCACCAACCCACTCTCCGACAATCGCCCCGATAACCGAGGTTGTTGCTGCTATCTTGAGGGCGGAGAACAAAAAGGGCAGGGACGAGGGCAACCTGATTTTCCAGAATATTTCAGATTTCGAGGCGGAAAGAATCCTGGCAAGTTCAAGCGCCTGGGGACTGACCGATTGCAGCCCCCTTACCATGTTGACAAGGGTGGGGAAAAAACAGATCAGTCCGGCAATTACCACTTTTGCGGTCAGGCCGGCCCCAAAAATCAGCACCAGAATGGGAGCGATGGCCAATATCGGTATTGTATTGATGAAAACCGCGATGGGAAAAAAGGCTTTTTCAACCGTCCTGCTGTGAACGAAGGCAACTGCAATCAGTATCGCGGCGGTATTTCCCGCAAGAAAACCAAGAACACTTTCATACAGGGTCGGCCAGAAATTTTTCAGCAGAATATCGAATTTGGCAACGAATGTTGTTGCAACGGCCGATGGTGTGGGCGCTATGTAGGAA
>WFPQ01000306.1 GCA_015487515.1 Hyphomicrobiales bacterium
GCATCCGACACACCTGTGCCCGACACACCTGTGCCCGACACACCCACACACCTGTGCCCGACACACCCACGCACCTTTTGCACCCGACCCGTGAAACCGGGGTTTCAAAGGCCGAAGAAGCCAGCCGAAACGCACCCGAGGGCGCAACGCGCTGTCGGGCGGGGACCGTGGACATCAAGGCATCCACAAGTGACTCGGATTCATACGGCCTTGTCAGAGTTGGCAGGGTTATAGGGGCATGAAAGCACAGGAGTCAACAAGGATAACGGACAGAAAGCAAAACCCCGTCTGGCCACGGGGCTTTTTCTGGGCTAGATCAGCGTAAATAATGACCGTACCGGAAAAATTTTCAGGATGATGCAATGACCAATCCCATAGACCAGGACAAGCTGGAAAAACTGGCAAGGGTTGCCATAGAGGTCGGGCTGGACCTGCAGGATGGCCAGGATCTCATCATGACCGCCCCCCTGGAGGCCGTTCCCCTGGTCCGTCTTGTCACCAGACATGCCTACAGGGCCGGGGCCGGCCTGGTCACCACCCTTTATTCGGACCCCCAGGCCACCCTGGCCCGCTATGAATACGGCCATGACCATAGTTTCGACCGGGCCGCAAGCTGGCTTTTTGATGGCATCGGCAAGGCATTTGATGACAATGCGGCCCGGCTGGCCATTACGGCGGAAAACCCCATGCTGCTGGCCAGCGAGGACCCGGAAAAGGTCGGAAGGGTCAACAAGGCCATGTCCATGGCCTCGACCCCCATGCGCCAGCGCATCGTCGAATTCAACATCAACTGGAACATAATTGCCTATCCCGGCACTGACTGGGCAAAGCTGGTTTTTCCCGGCCAGACCGAAGAAAACGCCATCAGAAAACTGGCCGAAGCGATATTTTCCGCCTCAAGGGTCGATCGCAGGGACCCGGTTGCCGCCTGGCATGAACATAACAAGATCCTGGCCGAAAAGTCTGCATGGCTCAACGAAATGAACTTTGATGCCCTCCATTTCACCGGCCCCGATACCGATCTCAGGGTAGGCCTTGCCAGGGATCACGAATGGATGGGCGGGGCTTCAAGAGCAAGGAACGGCATAGTCTGCAATCCCAACATTCCCACCGAGGAAGTCTTTACCACCCCCCATGCCATGCGGGTCGACGGGTTCGTGCGCTCTTCAAAACCCCTTTCCTACAACGGAACCCTGATAGAAAATATCCAGGCCCGCTTCGAGAACGGCAGGATAGTCAGCGCCAGCGCCAGCAAGGGCGAGGAAGTCCTGACAAGTATGCTCGATATCGACGAGGGGGCCCGGCGGCTGGGAGAGGTGGCCCTGGTGCCCCATTCCTCCCCCATTTCCCGGTCAGAAACCCTGTTCTACAATACCATGTTCGACGAAAATGCCGCCTGCCACATCGCCCAGGGTCAATGTTACTCGAAATGCTTTAGGAACAGCGAAAACATTTCCCCCGAACAGATAAGGGCCAATGGTGGCAATTCCAGCCAGATTCACGTGGACTGGATGATCGGAGATGCCCGCACGGACATTGACGGCATCACCGGGGACGGAACACGAATACCCGTATTCCGCAAGGGAGAATGGGCCTGAATGGCCGCCCGGAACGCCGATGCAGGCCTAGCCCCCCTTGCCGGATTTTGCCAGGATCCCTCCCCCCGGCCGGTTTTGCGTAGCACCCGCTCTGGAAATCCGATCGATTGTGCGCCATATAGGGCCGGTAAAATTGCAACAAGACCCGGGAACCCCGGCAAATCGTGCCGGAAAGTTTACCGATAAAACTGCCAAGAAAATTCCAATGTCAGGAACTCCGATGTCCAGCAATATCAGATATTTGAAAATGAACGGGCTGGGCAATGATTTTGTCATACTGGACAGCCGTGAACACAATATTGACCTGAATGGCGATCAGGTGCGCCTGATAGCCGACCGGGAACAGGGCATAGGTTGCGATCAACTGATCATCCTGAATGATGCAAAAACCCCCCGATCAGATGTTTTCGTGAGGATTTTCAATCATGACGGGGGTGAAGTTGCAGCCTGTGGCAATGCCATGCGTTGTGTCGGGGCGATATTGTCAAAGGAAAGCGGGCGGGAAAAAATCATCATTGAAACCCGTGCCGGAATATTGAGCGCCGTGGTCAGAGGTGAAATTGTAACGGTTGACATGGGCAGGCCCAGATTTGACTGGCAGGACATTCCCTTGTCGGAAGAATTCGACGACACGACAGGCATAGAATTGCAGATCGGACCCATCGACGATCCGGTCCTGCATACTCCAAGCGTTGTCAATGTTGGCAATCCCCACGCCATATTCTGGGTCGACAGGGACCCGGACCAGTATGATCTGGCCCGGTTTGGTCCCCTGCTGGAAAACCACCCCCTGTTTCCCGAGCGGGCCAACATATCACTGGCCCGGATAGTTTCTGACGAGGAGGCAAAAATCCTGGTCTGGGAGCGCGGAGCCGGCCTGACCAGGGCCTGCGGTACTGCCGCCTGTGCCGTTGCCGTGGCCGGGGCGCGAAAGGGACTGTTAAAGCGCAAGGCCAGGATAAACCTGCCCGGAGGCGACCTCTGCATAGAATGGCAAAAGGAAAATGACCACATATTGATGAGCGGCCCCTGGGAACTTGATGGCGAGGGAGAAATCTCCCTTGCAGACCCCGGCCAGCAGACAACGGACGCCGGCCGATGAGAAGGGATCCGAAAACACTGACCTTTGGCTGTCGGCTGAACAGTTTTGAATCGGAAGTCATGGCAGACCTGGCAAAGAGGGCCGGTCTTGGCCATGTGCTGATCGTCAATTCCTGTGCCGTTACCGCCGAAGCGGTGCGCCAGACCCGGCAGGCCATTCGCCGGGCCCGGCGCGATGACCCCGACCGCAGGATCATCGTCACCGGATGCGCAGCCCAGACCGAGGGGTCCACATTCGCGGACATGGAAGAGGTAGACCTGGTAATCGGCAATAACGACAAGTTGCAGCCCGAAACCTACCAGAACCTTTCACTGAAAGCCATCAATGACAAGTTGCATGTCAGTGACATAATGACGGTGCGCCAGACCGCCCCCCACCTGATCGAGGGCATGGACGGACGCACCAGGGCATTCGTGCAGGTGCAGAACGGTTGCGACCACCGTTGCACCTTTTGCATAATCCCCCTTGGCCGCGGTCCCTCGCGCTCTGCCCCCATGGGCCTGGTGGTGGAACAGGTCAAGAAACTGGTGGGCAATGGCCATGCCGAGGTGGTACTGACCGGGGTTGATACCACCTCCTATGGAAGCGACCTGCCGGGCAGCCAGAGTCTTGGGCTTCTCGTCCAGCAGATCCTGCTCCACGTACCCGACCTGAAAAGACTGAGAATTTCCTCCATCGACAGCATAGAGGCCGACGAGGCCCTGTTCGAGGCCATGCAAGAAAAGAGATTCATGCCCCACCTGCACCTTTCCCTGCAGTCCGGGGATGACATGATCCTGAAAAGAATGAAAAGGCGCCACCTGCGCAGCGACAGCCTGGCATTCGTGAAAAAGGTCCGCTCGATCAGGCCCGACATGGTGTTCGGCGCCGATATCATCGCAGGCTTTCCCACCGAGACCGAAGCCATGTTCGAAAATTCCCTCTCCCTGATAAGCCAGGCCGGAATCATATACACCCATGTCTTCCCCTATTCGAAACGCAAGGGAACCCCGGCAGCAAGAATCCCTGACCAGGTGGAAAAATCCACCAGGAAACGCCGCGCTGCCCTGTTGCGGGCGGCCGGAGACCAGCAATTTGCAGCCCATTGCGCCAGACTGGTAGGGACCATCCAAAAGGTCCTGATCGAAAAGCCCGGCCACGGGCGCACCGAGCAGTTTGTTCCCGTCAATGTCGAGGGAGCAAGGCCCGGAGAAATCGTCCGCGTCAGGATTCTTGACTCCCGGTCCGACGGTCTTGTCGCAGAACCCGCAAGGAACGCCGCATGAGCAATGATGAAAAGAAAGGGGGGAAAGGATTTTTCAAGCGCCTGTTTGGCGGTTCCGAAAATGATCTTTCTCAAGATGATGAACCTTCTGAAAAAATGGATGCCCCTCCCCAAAAATCCACCGGAACAAGAGAGGACCTGCCTGCCCCCCCTCCAAAGGACGAAGAGGCCGCAATAGCCGCGGGCAGGACAACAAGAAAGGAAACCGGCGAAACGGAAACAGAAGAAGAAAAGGCGGAAAAACCGGAACGGGAACCCGAACCAGAAACAGACGTTCCCCCGCCAGGAGAAAAGCGCAGGAACTGGTTCCTGCGCCTGACTTCAGGCCTCAAGAAAACCTCCGACCAGCTTGGCGACAATATCGGCGCCGTATTCACCAGGAAAAAGCTGGACGCCCGGACCCTTGAAGAACTCGAAGACGTGCTCATTCAGGCCGACCTAGGAATAGATACGGCCCTGGCCATAACCCAGGCCCTTGAAAAAGACCGCTTTGAGAGGGAAATATCCACGAAGGATGTCAAGAAGGTGCTGGCCCGGGAAGTCGAAAAGACCCTGGAGCCGGTGGCATCCCCCCTGGTCATTGATGAACAGGCCAGACCGTTCGTCATTCTCATGGTCGGGGTCAACGGATCGGGAAAAACCACCACCATCGGGAAGCTGGCCGAAAAATATTGCCGGGAAGGCAAAAACGTCATGCTGGCCGCAGGCGATACCTTTCGTGCTGCTGCCATCGAACAATTGACGGTATGGGGCAAAAGGGCCGGCTGTGAAGTGATTTCGCGCCCCCCCGGTTCCGATGCCTCCGGGCTGGCCTATGACGCCCTTGAACGGGCCCGTAATTCCAATACCGACATATTGATCATTGACACGGCCGGAAGGTTGCAGAACCGTGATGAACTGATGGCCGAGCTGGAAAAGATCGTCCGGGTGATAAAGAAACTGGATCCTGACGCCCCCCACGCCACATTGCTGACCCTTGATGCAACCACCGGGCAGAATGCCCTGCAACAGGTTGAAATTTTCGGGCAAAGGGCCGGAGTAACGGGACTGGTAATGACCAAGCTGGACGGCACGGCCCGCGGCGGCATATTGGTGGCAATCGCCAAAAAACACCCGTTGCCGGTTCACTATGTGGGGGTTGGCGAGGGCGCGGATGACCTGGAACCATTTTCTCCGGGGGATTTTGCCATGGCAATCACCGGAACCGGCGAATGAAACGGCCATGGCACAAGGACAGGCTGCCGCCTGAAAACCATTTGGGGCATGATAAACGCATGAAGGGAAAAGACCATGGCTGAAAACAGCCCGAAAACCGAAGAGGAAATAAACTGGGACGAGGTGAAGCCCCAGATGATAAAGCTCGGGCTGGAACTGGGCCCCCTGATCCTGTTCTTCTTCGTCAATGCCCGCGGAATTGCAATTCTTGAAGCCTTTCCATCCCTTGGAGCTCTTTTTCCCGGCCCCATATTCCTGGCCACCGGCATATTCATGATCGCAATGATCATTTCCCTGGCCCTGTCCTGGCTGATATTGAAACGCATCGCGGTAATGCCGCTGGTTACCGGGATAATAGTCCTGGTCTTTGGCGGCCTCACCATCTATCTGCAGGATGACACCTTCATCAAGATGAAGCCCACCATCGTCAATGTCCTGTTCGGCGCCATCTTGCTGGGCGGGTTGCTGTTTGGCCAGTCCCTGCTGAAATACGTATTCGGAGAAGTCTACAGGCTGCAGGCAAGAGGCTGGTGGATACTGACCCTGCGCTGGGGACTGTTTTTTCTGTTTCTTGCCGCCCTGAACGAAATCGTCTGGCGCAATTTTTCCACCGATCAGTGGGTGGCCTTCAAGGTCTGGGGCATCATGCCCATCACCATCGTTTTTTCCCTGTTCCAGATGAAACTGCTCAACAGGTACGCCCCCGAAGAAGAAACGGCGGCCGAATGACCAAAGAGGCGCATGGCCGGCGCCAAGAGACATGCACTCAGCCGGCGGTCACGGAATGACGGCAAGGGCACAAATGCCCCTTGTATGCCAGTATTTGCCGGCCCCAAACTTACCGGTCTCCAAAAATTCTAGCCATCATTCCTGGCCCTTTCGATGGCCGGCAGCAGGCCATTGTAATAACTCTCGTCGTTAAGGGCGCCGATCTGCTTGTAGGTTATGATCCCCCGGGCATTGACAACGAAGGTTTCGGGCACCCCGTAAACTCCCCATTCGATCGAGCCGCGCCCGAAAAGATCGGCCCCGATCTTGTCATAGGGATTGCCAAGCTCGGTCAGAAAGCTGCGGGCGTTGACCGCCTCGTCCTTCTGATTGATGCCGTAAAGGGCAACGATGTCCCTTGATGCCAGCTCCACCAGGTACTTGTGCTCGGCCCGGCAGGGAATGCACCAGGAAGCAAAGACATTGACCACGCTCACCTGCCCGACCAGGTCGGTCTGGTCAAAACCCGGCGTACCGTCCTCAATGCCCTCGATGGCCGGCAGCGAAAATTCGGGAACCGGCTTGTTTATCAGGACCGAAGGCAAAATGCTGGTATCATTGTTTATCTGGGAGGCGAACAGGATCATAAGTCCCGTAACTATTATCAGCGGCAGGGCAACAATGATGCTTCGTTTCA
>WFPQ01000307.1 GCA_015487515.1 Hyphomicrobiales bacterium
GAGCTGAACGGGGAACTTCTGATTTCCGGGGCAGAGAACGCGGCCCTTCCCCTGATGATAGCCTCGCTTTTGACCGAAGAACAACTGGTATTGCGCAATGTTCCCGATCTGGCAGATGTTCGCCAGCTGCGCCGGATTCTTGAAAATCACGGAGCCCGGATAAGCCCGGTTTCAAGGGATGGCAATGGTGAAAGGATCGAGAGTCCTTCTTTTTCCTTCAATACTCCATCCATTACCAACACCTGTGCCCCCTACGATCTGGTTTCTGCCATGCGGGCCAGTTTCTGGGTCATTGGCCCCCTGTTGTCCCGCGAGCACAGGGCGCGGGTTTCCCTGCCCGGCGGTTGTGCCATTGGCACCCGTCCGGTGGATTTTTACCTTGAGGGCCTGAAGGCGCTGGGTGCCAGCATAGAGATCGACAAGGGATATATAGTTGCCACGGCCCCAAGGGGCGGGCTGATTGGCTCGAAACTGCGTTTTCCCAAGGTTTCCGTCGGGGCAACCCACGTGGTGATGATGGCGGCGACCCTTGCCAGGGGGACCACGGAAATCGAGAATGCGGCCCAGGAGCCTGAAATCGGCAATGTGGCCCGTTGCCTGGTTGCCATGGGAGCCAGGATTTCCGGAATTGACAGTTCCCACCTGGTCATCGAGGGGGTTGAAAAGCTTGGGGGTGCCGATTTCGAGGTTTTGCCCGACCGTATAGAAACCGGAACCTTTGCCATGGCCGCGGCCATGACCGGCGGTGACCTGTTGCTCAAAAATGCCCGGCCCGAGAACCTTATGGCCGCATTGAATGTATTGGAACTGACCGGTGTTGACATAAGTACCGGGGAAAATGGCATCAGGGTCAGGGCGAGTGGCGAAAGGGTGCGCCCGGTCAGTGTGGAAACCGATCCCTTTCCCGGATTTCCCACCGATTTGCAGGCCCAGTACATGGCCCTGATGTCAAGGGCCGATGGCGTTTCCAAGATACGGGAGACCATTTTTGAAAACCGTTTCATGCATGTGGCAGAACTGGCCCGCTTCGGGGCAGATATTTCCATAGAAGGGCAGGTGGCGACCATAAAGGGGGTAGATACCCTTAAAGGTGCCCAGGTCAGGGCCACCGATCTTCGGGCCTCGGTTTCCCTGGTGATTGCGGGTCTGGCGGCAAGGGGGGAAACCCTTGTCAACGAGATTCATCATCTGGACAGGGGTTTTGAAAGGCTTGAGGAAAAGCTTCGCAATTGCGGGGCTGATATTTCAAGGGTTACTGACTGATGGATCTGCCATGTTTGCCAAACCCCTGTTGTGATATAACCTGTTGAAAAATCGTAGCCTTGGAACAAGCAACATGCAGGATCTCAAATTGGTGGCTCTTGACGAAGAAGGCCTTGCGGTTATCTCTGCCCATGCCCAGGATGCCGTAATTCGCGTTGCGGACATGGGATTTGCCAGATCCGACAAGAGGTTTGTAATCATGATGAACCGCTTCGCCTGGGAACATGGCGGGGGTGATGACAGACCGAAGACTGCCATACGCTGCCGTTCCGCCATGCACTTCGACCATGTTCTTGATGTAAGGTCCAGGGGCATAAATCCAAGGGCGCGCGACGGGGTTCTTAATCTGCTTGCCATCGGTTTTGAGGTTGAAGATGCCCCTTCGGGTATTGTTACTCTCAGTTTTGCCGGCGGCGGCACCATTGAATTGCAGGTGGAATGCCTTGAATTACGCCTTAATGACCTGGGGGCCAGGTGGGCGGCAAGGGCTGTTCCCTCTCACGAATCCGCTGATGAATGAACCTGCGGCTGCCCCCGAAGCCAACAAGGATATGGAAACCGGTCCCATGGTTTTTCGTCTTGATGAAAATGACAGTGAATTTCAACAGGAATTTGCCGGTTTTTTGCAAAAGAAGCATCGGGCAGACACGGATGTCCGGCAAGTTGTGGCGGACATATTGTCCCGGGTGCGCTCGGAAGGTGATCGGGCACTTTTCGAACTTAGCAAAAAGTTTGACCGCCTGGACCTTGACGGCAGTAATCTGCGCATCGGCAGGAATGAAGTCGAGCGGGCCTGCGACCTGACCGATGGCGATGTCATGTCGGCCCTGGAACTGGCCAGCGATCGCATCGCTTCCCACCATTCAAGGCAAAGGCCGCAGGATTCTTCCCATGTGGACGGGGCCGGTGTCTGTCTCTTATACAC
>WFPQ01000308.1 GCA_015487515.1 Hyphomicrobiales bacterium
ATGCTGCACCTTGAAGACGGGCCCGTGGACATAATGTCCCTAAAGACCCCAAAAGACCTGAAAGTGGTGCGGGGGGGCGCCATTTCAATGATTTTCCAGGAACCGATGGCCAGCTTTGCCCCGGCCATTTCCATTGGCGACCAGATGGTGGAACAATTGCAGATCCACACCGGCATGACGGCAAAAAAAGCCAGGGAAGTCTCCATAGAAATGCTGAACCGGGTGGGCATTTCGGATGCTTCGACCCGTTTCAGGCAGTTTGCCTTTGAACTTTCCGGGGGCATGCGCCAAAGAGCAATGATTGCCATGGCCCTGTCCACCAGGCCAAAACTGCTGATTGCCGACGAGCCGACAACGGCACTGGATGTAACCATTCAGGCCCAGGTCATCGACCTGATGAAGGACCTGGTGGCAGATTTCGGCATGGGAATAATCTTCATAACCCATGACCTGGGAGTAATCGCCCAAACCGCCGACCAGGTGGCGGTAATGTACCTGGGACGGCTGATCGAACAGGGACCGGTGCGCGAAGTCATACGCAACCCGGCCCATCCCTATACGAGGGGACTGCTTGACGCCCTGCCCCGCATGGACAATCTCGATGCCCCCCTGAAACCGATTCCGGGAGATATTCCATCGCCGCTGGAAAGACCCGGGGGCTGCGTCTTCAACACCAGGTGCGAACTGGCCATAGAGGGCACCTGTTCAAGGGAAATCCCCCCGTTCATCGACCTTGACAGCAGCCACAGGGCAGCCTGCCACCTGTTGCAGCAGGAGGCGGAAATCAAATGAGCCGGAAGTCTTTGATATCGGTCCGTGACCTGAGCGTGCATTTCGGCCTTCGGGGGGGAGGCTTTGGCAAGCGCCCGGTGGTGCGGGCCGTCGAGGGGGTCGACATGGACATTGCCCCTGGAAGTTTTTTCGGGCTGGTCGGAGAATCCGGCTCCGGCAAGACCACCCTTGGGCGCGCATTGCTACGGGCAGTTCCGATCACCAGGGGAGACCTGAAATATGATGACGGGGAAAAACAGTATGACCTGGCAAAAATCAGCAAGAACGAACTGAAGGATTACCGATCACGGGCCCAGTTGATATTCCAGGACCCCTATGCGGCCCTGAGCCCAAGAATGACGGTGCGCGATATCATTGCCGAGCCGCTGGAAGTGATGGGACTTACCAGGAGCCGGGAAGAAACCGACGAAAGGGTTCGCGAGATTGCCGCCAAGTGCAGGCTCAATCTCGAACATCTGCGGCGTTTTCCCCATGCCTTTTCCGGCGGCCAGCGCCAGCGGATTTCCATAGCCCGGGCCCTGGTCTCGGGGCCCAGATTCGTGGTGGCCGACGAGAGCGTTGCCGCCCTTGACGTCTCGATACAGGCCGATGTGCTGAACCTGTTAAAAGCAATACAGCAGGAAATGGGACTTACATTCCTGTTCATATCCCATGATCTGAGCGTGGTGGCCCACATATGTTCCCAGGTGGCAGTGATGTATCTGGGACGCCTGGTGGAAACCGCACCGACCCGGCAATTGTTCGCCGGACCAAAACACCCCTATACCAGGGCCCTGCTGTCGGCCATTCCATCCCTGGACCCGGATGACGGGGGAAAGGTGCAAAAACTTGAAGGGGAAATCCCCTCGCCGACTAACCCGCCCCCGGGATGCAAGTTCCAGACCCGGTGTCCCCATGCAACGGACATATGCAGAAAAGAAGAGCCAAGGCTGGAGGCAGGCGAAAACAACCACAATGTGGCCTGTCACCTCTGGAAAGAACTCATGGGCTGAAAAAATCAGTCCAAAAAATGAAACCAAGCGAAATCCCCATCAATCCCGAAAAAGACAACATTCCCCGGGAAAAAAGGCCCCCTTGCCGGGATTCCGCCCAGTCATGTCAAGGCCGGCATGATCACGGCCGGCACGGTCAAGGCCGGACTGGCCGCAAACGGCACCGATCCGGCACCAGCTATCCTATGCGGGAAGAACCTTGATGGAAGCGCGCATGCTGGGGTGAATGGAGCACAGATAATCCGGGCTCATGCCCTGCACGACCTTTACTTCCGAGGACTGGTTGCGACGCAGCAATTCGGAATTCCAGCTCCGGTCCAGCGCCGTGGCATCGTGGGGAGCGCTGTCCTCGTTGGTCCAGCGAATGGTGTCGCCAACCCTGACCTCGAGCATGTCGGGAATGAATGTGAAATTGCGGATTCTGACCTCGTGCAGTTTGCCCATGCCCTGGGACCTGGCCGGAATAGCGGCCATGGCAACGCTTGCCGTACCTGCTGCGAGCAGAGTGCGCCGGGAGATTTTGTTCATTTCAACACCTTTCATTCTGGTTGAGGGAGACGGCATTTTATACCAGCAAGGCAAATGGCACACCCGACCTGACAAAGAATTGAAACCATGTCATGGATTTATGAACGGCGCGGGAAAAAGACACCAGGGGCGCCGGATCAAGACGGAAAAAGAAAAAACAATCCGGCCCGGGCTCAATGGCCCGGGCTCAATGGTCCGGGTTCAATGGTCCGGGGGCAATGGTCCGGGGGCAATGAACAATGTCTGGCCCCGGGTCACTGACCAGTAAACGAGGTCATTCATCCGCCGGCAACTCATGCCCGATCATTTGCTGCCCGACCATTTCCTGCCGATCATTTGCTGCCCAGATCATTCCATCTCCGAGTCATTCATGATTCCCTGCCCCCTCTCTTACCCCGTCCGGGGTTATGCGCATGTGGGAGAGGGTTCTGTCCATGTGCTGCATGCGATGGCTGAGCAGTTTTCGTGTCAGGCGCAGCAGAACCGGCGCAAAAGCGGGATCGGCGGCAAGATTGTTCATTTCATGGGGGTCATTCTCAAGGTCATACAGCAGGGGGTCAAGGTCGCCGTTGAAATGCACCAGCTTGAAGCGTTTTTCGCGCAATATGGCCAGGTTGCACCGGTCAAGTTCGATTCCCAACTGCCTTTGCCAGATCGAAGGTTTGACCGGATCGCCAAAATCCAGCTCCAGGTGCACGAAATCGCGCCAGTCCGGGGGAGTCCTGCCCCCCAGCAGGGGTTTCAGGGACCGGCCATCCATTCCGGGGGGCAGGGGCTGGCCGATCCAGTCCAGGATCGTGGGCATGATGTCCACGGATTCGGTGAATTCCCCGATCTGGGTCCCGTGAGAGGAAGGCTCAAGGGGATCGCGAATTATCAGGGGAACCCTGAAGGCGGGATCGAACACGTGGAGCTTGTCCCACATGTAATGATCTCCGAGCATTTCCCCGTGATCGGCCTGCAGGACAATCAGGGTATTGTCATACTGGCCGGTTTTCTTCAAGAACTCCACGACCCGGCCGATATGGGTGTCAACCTCACTGGCCATGCCAAGATAGACGGCCCGCAGCATCCTGATATCGTCATCATTTTCCGGGTCCACCCGGTCCTGGCAAAAAGGCACCATGTCTTTCGGGCCAAAGCGGGCCGCGGCGTGGTGCAGAAAAGGATGAACGGCCATTTCATCGGCCCTGGTCCGCATTCGTTGCGGCAGGGGCATGTCGTGCTTGTCATACATGCTGTTATAGGGGGCCGGGGC
>WFPQ01000309.1 GCA_015487515.1 Hyphomicrobiales bacterium
ATCAGCGGCAACAGGTTCCTAAGTTCAGGTCCATCGCTGCGCCCGGTAAGGGCAAGGCGCAGGGGCAAGAACAGGTCTTTGCCCTTGCGGCCGGTCTTTTCGCGTATGGCATCAGTCCAGATTTTCCAACTGTCCCGGTCAAGGGGATCGGGGGGAAACAGGGCGGCGGCCTCGCTGATGAACTGGCGGTCGCCGGGGGCGATTACGGGCCTTACCGGACCGCTGATCAATGCCATCCATTCCCTGACCTGGGGCAACCGGGTGATGTTCTTGCGCAGGGCCAGCCATTGTTCATTCGAAACAACCCCGAACTCCAGGAGCCGTTCCCTGACACTCTCAAAATCGAGCTGGTGGACAATACCGGCGTTAAGAGCCTCCAGTTCGGCCGGATCATAGCGGGCCGGGCCGTGGGAAATCATTGAAAAGTCCAGGCCCCGGGCCAGTTGCAAAAGATCGTCATAGGGTTCAACGGGCAGGGAAGTTCCGGTCAGGACCGCCATCAGGGCCACCGCCATGGGCTCGAACCCCTGTTGGCGGAAATGTTGCAGGGAAAGGGAACCAAGGCGTTTTGAAAACCCCTTTCCGCCCGCATCGGTCAGCAGATTATGGTGGGCAAAAACCGGAACCCTTCCCCCAAGGGCCTGAAAAATCTCGACCTGCACCCCGGAATTGGAAATGTGATCCTCTCCGCGAATGACATGGGTTATCTCCATCTCGATGTCATCGACCACCGAGGGCAGGGTATAAAGATAGCTGCCATCGGCCCTTATCAGAACCGGGTCGGACATGGACGCGGTATTGACCGTCTGGGGGCCGCGCACCAGGTCATCAAATTCAACCGGCTCCCCCAGCAGCCGGAAACGCCAATGGGGTTTTCTGCCCTGCCTTTCCAGTTCGGCGCGCTGATCTTCGTCAAGTTGCAGGGCGGCCCGGTCATAAATCGGGGGGCGCCCCATGGCCCGGGCCCGGACCCGGCGCCGGTCCAGTTCGTCGGGGGTTTCGTAACAGGGGTAAAGCCGCCCGGCGGCAATCAGGCGGTCGCGGGCATCGTCATAAAGGGCAAGGCGCCCGGACTGGGAAAAGACCCCGTGAGGAGAAATTCCCAGCCAGGCCAGGTCCTCCCTTATGGCAAGGGCAAATTCCCTGCTGGAGCGGGCCTGGTCCGTATCGTCGAGGCGCAAAATGAATTCACCCCCGCTGGCAAGGGCAAACAGCCAGTTGAACAGGGCGGGGCGAGCATTGCCAAGGTGCAGCAGGCCGGTGGGGGACGGGGCAAATCTGACGCGGGTCACGGATGTTCGGGCAACGGATGTCCGGATCATGGGACGGCTCCATCATCATCTTCAAGTTTTGCTCCTTCAAGTTTTGCCCCTTCAAGTTTTGCTCCACTGTCCCTGAAGCCGTTCACTATGGGATATTTGCGGCCGATGCCAAAGGCCTTTCTGGTGAGCTTGACACCGGGAGCGGACTGCCTGCGCTTGTATTCGGCCCCCACGATCAGCGATTCGACACGTCTTGCAAGGTCAGGGTCAAAGCCCATCTCCTGCAACTGTTCAACGGAAAGCTCGTCCTCGACCAGTCCCTTTACCAGGGCATCGAGCACCGGATAGGGGGGCAGGGTATCCTGATCGAGCTGTCCGGGGCGCAATTCGGCACTGGGGGGTTTTTCGATTATGGTTTCGGGAATGACCATGCCCTCCCGGCCAAGACAATCCCCCGGCATGTGGGAATTTCGCCAGCTGGCAAGATGGTAGACCTGCATCTTGACCAGGTCCTTTATGGGGTTGAACCCCCCGTTCATGTCTCCATAGATGGTGGCATAACCCACCGCCATCTCGGACTTGTTGCCGGTGGTCAAGAGCATGGAACCAAGCTTGTTTGATACGGCCATCAGCATGAGTCCGCGCATGCGCGACTGGATGTTTTCTTCCGTTGTGTCTTCTTGCATGCCGGCAAAAAGCCGTCCAAGAGAAGAATTTGCAGCCTCGACCGGGTCAGCAATGGGAACTATGTCATAGCGAATTCCAAGAAGGCCGGCGCACTGCCTTGCATCTTCAAGGCTTTGCGTGGAGGTATGGTGATAGGGAAGCATGACGGCATGCACATTGTCAGGACCAAGGGCATCGGCGGCCATGGCGGCAACGACCGCCGAATCTATCCCCCCGGAAAGACCAAGCACCACGGAAGCAAAACCGCTCTTTTTCACATAATCGCGCAAGCCAAGAACACAGGCACGCCAGTGGGCCTCGTCACTGGAAACAAGGCCGGCCTTTTTCCCCTTGATGCAGCGCCAGCGCCCGGAGCGCTTTTCCCAGTCGCAAACCACCAGTTCGCTCTCAAAGCTTTTTGCCTGGACAACAGGATTCCCATCGCCGTCAAGGGCAAAGGACGCCCCGTCAAAAACCAGTTCGTCCTGCCCTCCGACCTGGTTGAGATAAAGCATGGGCAACGAAGTTTCCCCGACCCGGTCCCTTGCCACCTCAAGGCGCAGGCCCTGCTTGCCGCGCCAGTAGGGAGAGCCATTGGTGCAGAGAAAAAGCTCGGCCCCGCGAGCGGCCAGGTGGCCGGTTACCCGGTCCGACCAGATATCCTCGCAAA
>WFPQ01000310.1 GCA_015487515.1 Hyphomicrobiales bacterium
GCCTTCCATGATCTGGCCCAGGGCCGCCTGCATCTGTTCCCTGTTCAGTTCCTCGTTCTTGCACAACAGGCCAAGTGCGGTTCTTATCGGCATCTGTTTTTCCTTGTCAGCCATTTAATTCCTGTTCCGGTTGAATTTCTCTGCCAGGGCCATGAAATTTTTCAGCAGTTCGTGGCCATGTTCCGACTGGATGCTTTCGGGGTGAAACTGCACCCCGTGAACCGGATGGGTCCTGTGCTGCATGCCCATTATCACCCCATCGTCGGTTCTGGCGGTTACTTCAAGCTGGGCGGGCAGGTTTTCCCCGACACAAAGGGAGTGGTATCGGGTCGCGTTAAATGGTGAAGGAAGCCCGTCAAACACCCCCTGTCTTTTATGCCTTATCGGCGAGACCTTGCCATGCATCAGGGTCGGGGAGGCAACGACCTTTCCCCCATAGGCCACGGCAATGGATTGCAGGCCAAGGCAAACTCCGAATATGGGCACTCCTGCGCCAAGTTCCCGTACCAGCCTGACGCATATTCCTGCCTCCGAAGGGGTGCAGGGGCCGGGGGAAAGCACGATTGCCCCGGGGTTCATGTCCCTTATCTGGTCCATGCTGATCCTGTCATTGCGGAACACCCTCGTACCGGCCCCCAGTTCCCCCAGGTAGTGCACCAGGTTATAGGTGAAACTGTCATAATTATCTATCACCAGTATTTCCATGCCGGGGTTCTTCTTGCTCATTGGCCCATTCCCGTCTCTCCGGAAAAGCGGATTGCCTCCCGGGCGGCGCTCAGCAATGCGGCGGCCTTGTTCCTGCATTCTAGCTGTTCGAGTTCGGGTTTTGAATCGGCCACGATGCCGGCTCCGGCCTGGATGAACAGCTTGTTGTCCTTGAGAATGGCGGTGCGTAAAATTATGCAGGTATCCATGTGCCCGTCGGCTCCGAAATATCCCACGCACCCCGCATATATTCCCCTGCGTTCCTTTTCCAGTTCCTCGATGATTTCCATGGCTCGCACCTTTGGAGCCCCCGAGACGGTCCCGGCCGGAAACCCGGCCCCGAGGGCGTCCACATAGTCGTGTTTTTCATCGTCGAGCTGTCCGGTGACGTTTGAGACTATGTGCATGACATGGGAATAATATTCCAGGAAGAACCGGTCGGTAACCTTTACGGTGCCGGTTCTTGATACCCGCCCCACATCATTGCGGCCCAGGTCCAGCAGCATCAGGTGTTCGGCCAGTTCCTTGGGGTCGTTCATGAGTTCCTCGGCCAGTTCCCTGTCCCGTTCGGGTGTGCTGCCCCGTTTTCTGGTTCCCGCGATCGGCCTTATGGTCACTTCCCCGCTTTTGACCCTGACCAGTATTTCCGGACTTGAACCGACCACGGAAAATCCGTCGAAATCCAGCAGGTACATGTAAGGGGACGGGTTTGTTCGCCTAAGAGCCCTGTAAAGAGCCGTCGAGGGCAGGTTGAAATCCATTTCGAAACGCTGGCTCAGCACCACCTGGAATATGTCGCCCGCCCTTATATACTGCCGGGCCCTTTCCACCATGGAAAAATATTCTTCTTCGCTGGTATTGCTTGTTATTTCGGAATTCGTCGTTTCCGTTGTGATTTCCTGGTGGGGCAGGGCCCTGCCAAGTCTTTCCAGCGCATCATCTATGCGCCCCAGCGCCGCTTCAAATCCCTGCCTGGCTGAAATGTTTTCAGCGAAATAGACCGGTGCGGTCAGGTAAAGTTCGTCCTTGAGGGTATCGAACACGGCCAGCATCGAGGGACGAACCAGAATGGTATCGGGGGTATTCAGGCTGTCCGGATTGGTTGCCGGCAGCTTTTCCATGTGGCGCACCATGTCATAGCCCAGATAGCCGTAGAGGCCTGCCGACTGGGCCGGAACCCCCCTTGGCGCCCTTATCTGGCTTTCGGCCACCAGTTGCCTTATCGCATCCAGGGGGCTGGCTTGCATGGGGATGAAATCATCCCTTGCAAGTTTTGCATTCCTGTTCAGGCTTGCCTTGTCTCCCTCGACCCTGAAAATGAGATCGGGATCGATTCCTATCATGGAGAACCGGCCCTTGGTGGCTCCGTTTTCTATGGATTCCAGCAAGAAGCAATTGCTGCGACCCGCGCTGAGTTTCAGATAGGTGCTGACCGGGGTTTCAAGGTCTGCCACCACCCGCCGCCACACGATCTGGCCTTCACCACGATCATAACCCCTGGCAAAGCCGTCGAAATCGGCTATGTTGGACAGGTTTTCCACCATGCTGCATTTCCTGTTATTGGATTATTTTCCCGCTCGGAATATCGTGATGGCCCGTTCGTCCTGCATTTCCCGCCCTATTGTCCAGGCTCATGTAGTCCAGGCTCATGGCACCCGGTTGGGGTTTGCTGCCTGCGGCAGCCCAAGACCTATTGCCTGGGTCAGAACCTGCTGGTTTATGCTCATTCTGGAATCCGCATTAAGGGCGGTTGTGAAATCGGCAAACAGGGTGTTGCGATAGCCGTCCTCGATGAATTGCAGGTTGTCTCCGTTGAGTTCCCCGTCATCCCTGGCAATGGACCTTACGGAGAACACCACATAATCTCCTTCTGCATTTTTCTGGGCACCCGCATATCCCTCGCCTCCGCCATGGGCTGCCTCGGCCACCAGTTGATCAATGCTTGCCCCATCGCCGCTGCGCCCGATCGGAATGGAAATTTGCGGAAAAAGTCCGTTGATAACCGCGATTTCTTCAAGGGATCTGCCCTCTTGCAACTGGGAAAGGTAGCTCTGGGCCAGTTCTTCCAGTTCCTTGGCCCTTTGCTCGCCTATCCATGCCTGGCTCAACTCTTCCCTGATCTCTTCCAGGGTCTGGTCGCGGGCTTCGTCGATTTTAATCAGGTCGAACCATACCGTCTTGCTGGCTCCAAGAGGAATTGACGGGACCAGTCGTCCCGGCTCTGATGCGAAAACCACATCGGCCACCCTTTCGGCTTCATCTGCATCCAGTCCCAGCATCTCTGTCAGTTCACTGCCCGAAGCGGTCAGGGGCACTTCCATTGCCTGAAGCCCGAATTCTGCCGCCGATTGCTCAAGGTCCATGAAGGCTGCCCTTTGCTCTTCTATCTGGTCCAGTATGTCGATATACTGCAATCTTGCCCTGTCCGTTTGCAGGGATTGTCTTATTTGTTCTGCCACCTCTTCAAGGGGCGGCGCTCCCCCTTCTATGATATCGGTTACCACCAGGGCCCGTTTGCCCTCGACCCCGGGAATTATGGATATTTCTCCCAGGTCCAGTTCGAAGGCGCGCTGGGCCAGCAGCACCTCCGGAATCTGTTCCTGGGTCAGTTCCCCAAGAACCGTTGCCTCTAGTTCCAGTTCTTCGACCAGGGTATTGAAATCCTTTCCCTCGGCCATGCCGGTTTCGAAAAGGGAAACGGTCTCATCGTCCTTGAGGGTGGCAAAGCTGATGGCCCTTTTTTCGGGCGCGCTCAGATTCTGCCTGGTGCGTTCATATTCTGCCCTGATCTCGCTTTCGCTTATCTCGATATTGCCGGCAAGGGCCTGTGGTGAAAGCTGCATTGCCTTGATGGTTCTGGTTTCTTCGGTTCGGTATTTTTCCTGGTTTTCAGCCAGGTATTCCTGCAGGATCTCGTCAGAAGGGGGATTTACGGGCAGCAGCGATGTTTCACTCAGGACCACGTAATCCAGTACCCTGCGGTCATTGCCGAACCGCTGCATGATTTCGTTCAACGTGCTCGGGGGCTTGAACTGGGAAAAAATGGCCAGAGCCACCTGCTGGCGCCCCGAAGCCTCGCGCCGGTCTTCAAAGAAACTGTTTTCCGTGTACCCGGCATTGCGCAGGGCTCTTTCGAACGTGGCCCGGTCAAAATTGCCAAGACCATCGGTAAAGGCCGGGTCGGATCGCAATTCCATCGCCAGCCTTTCGTTGGAAACCCCAAGTCCCAGTTCCGAGGCCAGCATGTTCAGGGATTCATCGGTAGCCAGCCGGTTGAGCACGGTGCTGGGGATTCCAAGAGCCAGTGCCTGTTCGGCAGTTGGTACCGTTCCCAGCTGGTTGCTGACGACACTGATCTGGTTCTGATATGCCCTTTGAAAGTCCCTTGTCGAGATGTCCCGGTCGCCGACCCGGGCCACGGTATTTGATCCGATTGAAAAGATCACCCCGGTAATTCCGAATCCAGCCAGGCTTACGAGCAGGAATGCTCCAAGAATTTTTCCCCAGAAGGATGTGGCGAAACTTCGCAGATTGTCCAGCATGAAATTTTCCGTCCAGTTGTCTTTCAGTGTCTTGTGCCGGATTGCTGTTGTGCCGGCCAGTCCCGGTTTGCCGGTGTTGCAAGTCGGTAATCTGGCAACCCGGCATGGGACGAAACGCCCTGTGACAAGTCGGCCCTTGACTGATATGCTGACACGAATAGCATCCTGTTGGCATTCGGTTACGGCAAAAATGACCGGCGCGCAATAGTGTGTTGAAAGGTTTGATGTTCACGTTGCGGTCCTTTCCGGTCCGGTTTTGATCTGGTTGAGGTGAAATTTGACATATGAATGATGAAATCAGGCCGCTGATAGCCGGTAACTGGAAGATGAACGGGCTTTCTGCAGATCTTAGCCAGATCAGGAGCCTGGCCCTTGCCCTGCGCAACGATCCTGCCCATCGTTGTGATGTCCTGATTTGTCCGCCCGCAACCCTTTTGGCCCAGACCACACGGATATGTCTTTCCGGCGCCATAATTTCTGGAGGGCAGGATTGCCACACCGGCCAGCACGGGGCCCATACCGGGGACATAAGTGCGGCGATGCTGGTCGATGCCGGGGCCAGTTATGTCATAGTCGGCCATTCGGAACGTCGCTCCGATCATGGGGAAACCGACGGCCTTGTCAACGCCAAGGCCCGGGCTGCCATGGAAGCGGGGGCCGCCCCCATCATCTGTGTTGGCGAAACCCATGCCGAGCGCCTTGGCGCCCTGGCCATGACGGTGGTTGAAAAACAGCTTAACGGTTCGGTTCCCGGACCGGAGGCCTTCGAAAGGCGGGTCGTTGCCAAGAACCTGGTCATAGCCTACGAGCCCGTCTGGGCCATAGGCACGGGCCTGGTTCCCGGACTGGAGGACATAGCAGTAATGCATTCGGCCATACGGGACTGGCTTTTCGAACGCTTTGGAGACGAGGGCGCAGCGGTCCGCATTCTTTACGGGGGTTCCATGAAGCCCGCCAATGCCAAAAAGATCCTGTCGGTTCCCCATGTCAACGGTGGCCTGGTTGGCGGGGCCAGTCTTAAGGCCGAGGATTTTCTTGCAATCATCAGGGCGGCCTGACGATCGGTGACATGGCCGGTTCTGCAACATTCCGGCCGGTCCGGGCGGATTTTTGCGTGCCCTTGCACTATTGTCCCCATGCCCCTAAATATTGCTAACTCCAAATGTTTACCCCCTGATCCGGGTCGATTCGAAAAATGACAAAATGGCGCTGGTATTTACGTTCGACAGGTTGTAGAACCGCGCATCTTTTCCATTTGCTTCCACGGGATTTTTAGCATGGCCAACGTACTGATTGTCGCATATTTGCTGATTGTTCTGGCGCTGATCGCCGTAATTCTGTTGCAGCGTTCCGAGGGTGGCGGCCTGGGCATGGGCGGTGGTGGCGGCTCGGGCCTGGTAAGTGCCCGCGGTTCTGCCAGCCTGCTTTCGCGCACCACGGCAATCCTTGCCGCCCTTTTCATGGCCACGGCGATTTCCCTTTCCATTGTTGCCTCCATAGAAGGGGACGCCAATGCAATTCTTGACAATGTCGAATCTCTTCCGGTTGAAAACAATTCCGTTCTTGATGCCCTCAATTCTCTCCAGGATGCCGGTCAGGACGGCTCGCTTCCCGTTCCCCGGCTTGATCCGGGCGAAACTGCACCCGGAGTTCAGGACGGGGCAGGGGGGCAGGATGCTTCGCTTCCGGTTCCATCGGAACCGTCTTCCCGGCCAGCCTCGGGCCAGGTTCCCCAAAACAGCAATTGACCGGCAGTCAGGACGGCTCTTCCTGTCCTGGAACACAAGCTGACAGCGGGGCTGCAAGTCCACATGAAGCCCTTGTCCCCGAGATGAATCTTTACATGGTCAAAAAAACCTATCCGAATCGCATATATATTCATTAAGGTCAGGGCCCATGGCTCGTTATGTTTTTATAACCGGAGGCGTGGTCTCCTCACTTGGCAAGGGGCTTGCTTCGGCTGCTCTTGGCGCTGTTCTTCAGGCTCGTGGCTACAAGGTACGCTTGCGAAAGCTGGACCCTTATCTGAATGTTGACCCCGGCACCATGTCGCCGACCCAGCATGGCGAGGTTTTTGTAACCGATGACGGGGCCGAGACCGACCTTGACCTGGGCCATTACGAGCGTTTTACCGGCCGCTCTGCCAATCAGCAGGACAACATAACGACCGGGCGCATCTATTCCGACATCATCACCAAGGAACGCCGGGGAGATTACCTGGGGGCCACGGTCCAGGTCATTCCCCACGTTACCGATGAGATCAAGAATTTCATTCTTCAGGGCAATGACGGGTTTGACTTCGTGCTCTGCGAGATCGGCGGCACGGTCGGCGACATCGAGGCGCTGCCGTTTTTCGAGGCCATTCGCCAGCTGGGCAACGAGCTTCCCCGGGGGGACGTGGTCTATATTCATCTCACCCTCATGCCCTATATTCCCAGCGCCGGCGAGCTCAAGACCAAGCCCACCCAGCATTCCGTGAAGGAATTGCGCTCCATCGGCATTCAGCCCGACATTCTGCTGGTGCGCTGCGACCGTCCCATTCCCGAGGCGGAAAAGAAAAAGCTTTCCCGTTTTTGCAACGTGCGTCCCGGCGCCGTCATCCAGGGACTTGATGTGGCCTCCATTTACGATGTGCCCATTGCCTATCACAAGGAGGGCCTGGACGAGGAACTGCTCAGGGCCTTTGGCATCAGGGACGCACCGTCCCCCGACCTGAGCGCCTGGGAGGCAGTCTCCGACGGGCTCCACAACGCCGAAGGCCAGGTCAACATTGCCATTGTCGGCAAATATACCGGTCTCAAGGATGCCTACAAGTCCCTGTCCGAGGCCCTGGCCCACGGCGGTATTGCCAATCGGGTAAGGGTCAATATCCAGTGGATTGATTCCGAGGTTTTCGAAAAGGATGATCCGGCCCCGTTCCTTGAGGGAGTGCATGGGATTCTTGTTCCCGGCGGTTTTGGAGAACGGGGTTCAGGGGGCAAGATTGCCGCCGCCAGGTTTGCCCGTCTGCGGGGAATTCCCTATTTCGGCATATGTTTTGGCATGCAGATGGCCTGCATAGAGGCGGCCCGCAATACCGCTGGCATAAAGAAGGCAGGCTCCACCGAGTTTGGCAAAACCAGGGAGCCGGTGGTTGGCCTGATGACCGACTGGGTCAAGGGGGATGTCAGGGAGAAAAGAGACGAGGATGCCGACCTTGGCGGGACCATGCGCCTTGGGGCCTATCCGGCCCAGCTGGTGCGTGGCTCAAGGGTGGCCGACATTTATGGCACCACCAGGATTTCGGAACGCCACCGCCACCGCTACGAGGTCAACATGGCCTATCGCAAGGTTTTGGAGGCCAGCGGTCTGCTGTTTTCCGGCACTTCTCCGGACGGAAAATTGCCCGAGATCGTGGAAAGGACCGACCATCCATGGTTCATCGGTGTGCAGTTTCATCCCGAGCTCAAGTCCCGTCCCTTTGAACCCCATCCCCTGTTTTCCTCGTTCATCAAGGCCGCCTTGAAGCAGGGGCGCCTGGTCTGATCAGTTCCCCGAACTGAGCGGTTCTTGCTGGTGAATGATTGAGCATGATTGCCTTGCGGGCCGCGGATCTTGAACCCGTTCCTGAAGAAACGGCAAGGCTTGCCTTGAAACACTGCTTGCCTTGAGACAAGGGAAATATTTTGTTCCATGGTCCGGGATTGTCGAAATAGAACGGTTTTGCCGCAAGGCACCAGGTTTGTTCTTCAGGATTTGTGTTTTTGAGCCATGAAATAAAACCTCCCTTTTGATTGCAAGAATTCTTTTGCCTTGATCCCATGGGCGTTATATATGGGCAGGATCA
Organism: Hyphomicrobiales bacterium; assembly: GCA_015487515.1. Taxonomy (GTDB): domain Bacteria; phylum Pseudomonadota; class Alphaproteobacteria; order Rhizobiales; family Devosiaceae; genus DROE01. Next base: position 8,074 of record WFPQ01000310.1, read on the forward strand.
TGAGATCAGAATTTAGTTTCTTTGAAAACCGATAGAGGACTGCCATGTATTTGCATCCCCGCCACAAGGAAATAGTTGAAACCGCCCGCCTGGTAGGACGTGTCGGGGTGGATGAACTCGCGGCCCGTTTTGATGTTACCCCGCAAACCATACGCAAGGACCTGAACGAACTATGCCGGGCCCGCATCCTGTCCCGGGTTCACGGCGGAGCCATGTTCCCTTCCGGCACGGAGAACATGGAATATGAACAGCGCCGCCTGATTTCGGAGGCGGAAAAGATGGCCATTGGCCGGGCTGCGGCCGAGATAATTCCTGAAAACGCCTCCCTTTTCATCAATATCGGCACCACCACCGAGGCCGTCAGCCATGCCCTGCTCAAAAAGGGTGGCCTCATGGTGATAACCAACAATATCAATGTTGCCAATCGCATGCGGGTCTATACCCAGTTCGAGGTCATCATTGCCGGCGGCGTGGTCCGTGCTTCTGACGGGGGCATAATTGGCGAGGCGGCGGTGGATTTCATTCGCCAGTTTTCCGTGGATTTCGCCGTCATAGGGGTTTCGGCCATCGATCAGTCCGGGGCTTTGCTCGATTATGACTTCCGCGAGGTCAAGGTTGCCCAGGCCATCATCGAAAATGCCCGCCATGTGATTCTGGTTGCCGACAGCACCAAGACCGAACGTACCGCCCCGGTCAGGATCGGCCATCTTTCCCAGGTCGATACCTTTGTCACGGATGTCTGCAAGAATGACAATATCCTCAGGATCTGCCGGGAAAACGACGTGGAACTGGTGCAGACCTCGTAAAGCCGGTCCCGCCCAGGGGCCGGATTGACCATGCCGGGTTGAACTGCTCACGCGATTATCATTGATTTCTGCCCTGTTTTTCTGTCATGGCATCCCGTTCGTATTGAACTGGCCTTTTCAATAACTACATCTCCGTCATGGCAACCTCTCTGGCAGTATTTTCCGGGGATGCATGGTTGAATTTTGATTCAGGACAACAGAAAAGACAGAACATGAGCATACATATCGGCTCCACAGCCCCCGATTTCGACATCGAGACCACCAACGGCCCCATCAATTTCCACGATTGGATTGGCAATTCATGGGCCTTCTTCTTTTCCCACCCCGCGGACTTCACCCCCGTCTGCACCACGGAAATGGGCCGCACTTCCCAGCTGAACGCGGAATTCGAAAAACGTAATGTCAAGCCCATAGGACTTTCCACCGACAGCGTCGAGGAGCACTTGAAATGGATCAGGGATGTGGATGATACCCAGAATACCGAGTTGAAATTTCCCATCATCGCTGACAAGGATCTCAAGGTCGCAAGACTCTATGACATGATCCATGATGATGAAAGCACGACCCAGGCGGTTCGCTCCGTATTCATCATCGACCCGAACAAGAAAATCCGGCTGACCCTGACCTACCCGATGAATGTCGGGCGCAACTTTGACGAGATCCTGCGGGTCATAGATGCCCTGCAACTGGCCGACGCCCACACCATAGCAAC
>WFPQ01000311.1 GCA_015487515.1 Hyphomicrobiales bacterium
TCCCCATTGGCACCCGGGGGATATTGCCGTCCCTGCCGTTCATGCTTCTGATCCGGGCCCCTTATCCCCGTTCTGTCCATGCATCAACAAGCACGTTGCAAACTGGCGGCAAAGGCCAAATTAACGCCAAAATTGATGTTAGTGTCGCCATTTGATTCAAATGCGCCAAAATATTTGCAGCTTGGTAACCATGCTCTGAGACAATGGGCAAAATCACACCAATTCCCGTCATAAGGATAATGTCGTAATGTACCAGAATAAACGCAGGGTAATATTGAAGCTGGCAGCGACCGCCCTGGCCATGGCCGGGCTGGGCTCTGGTCCGGCATTGGCCAACAAGGACACCCCCCAGGTCGAGAACCTTGGCACTTTCCGGTTCTGGACCGCATGGAAAAGCACCGAGAACAACGAGGAACTCTGCTATATTTCCAGCCAGCCCCAGGATTCCCAGCCAACCAATGTCAATCGCGGCCCGATCTATTTTCTTGTACTCAACCGCGCAAACCCCGGGGCCGAAACCGAGGCCCAGGCCCTCATGGGATACCCGCTGGATGAAGATTCCATTCCCCAGGTCAGTGTTGATGGCACAAAGACCTATGACATGGTAACCAGGGGTTCCGCCGCCTGGCTGGCCAGCGCCGGAGATGAAAGCGCCCTTCTGGCCGCCATGAAGGCCGGCGCGCAAATGGTGGTCAAGGGCCGCTCCCAGCGCGGAACCAATACCACTGACACCTATTCACTGCTCGGAGTGACCGCGGCAAAGGAAAGAATAGATCAGGCCTGCAAGTGATAAACTACATACAAGTGATAAACTACATACAAGTGAGAAGCTACAGGCCAGGGCCTGTCGGCCCCCGGTTCAGCCGGCCTTGATCTTGCGGATATTTCCCCGTCGGGATCGTGCGGTTAATTTTAAGAACGATTCATGCTAGACTGCATCATTGCCCCAGCTTCCCCTTGGAACCGTCCTTGAAAATGCACCCGTACCCGCCAGGCTTCATAAACCTCCGCCCCCCTTCACGGATAACAGGCCTGCAGAGGAAAATCCCCCGGCTGATCCTGCTCCTTCTGTTTGTTCTTTTGCCCGGGATCTCCGGTGCCAATGCCCAGTCCGTCCGGGTATTGGGGGAATTCAGGGACTGGTCTGCCTACACGGCCAACGATGGCGAAGGCCCCATATGTTTTGTCATGTCAAGGCCCCAGAAGACCGAGCCTGAACCCGAAGGTTACGAGGGGGCCTTCATCTATCTGACCCATCGCCCGTCCCGGAACCTGCGCAATGAATTCAACCTGATTGCCGGCTATGAATTTGCCACCGACAGCCTGGCAACGGCCCGGGTCGGATCAAAGGAATATGAACTGTTTACCAGCGCCGACGCCGCCTGGTTAAAGGACCCGGAGCAGGGCGAGGAATTTGCCCGCGCCCTCAGGGCCGGCGCCACCCTGGTCATAACAGGCTCAAGCGCTGCCGGTCTTGACATAAGCCAGACCTTCTCCCTTGCCGGGGCCACCGCCTCTTCCAGGGCGATCAATGCCGCCTGCAACTGAGCCCATGTAATCCCATGTGAGCCCACCATGTGAGCCCATGGCAGTTGCCTGCCCGTGAATTGGCATCAACGGCCATGGCCACCATACTGGCTGCCGGCAGGCAAAAGCCATTTGAGCTTGCTCCCCCATTGTGCTAGAGCCTGTGGCCGTAGCCGTATCTTCCACATGAAAGCATCTTGGTGCCGGTATTTGAAAATACCGGATATTTGTCATGGCCAGTTCCACGATCAGCAAAAAATCCACAGAAACGCCCGCCGGCACGGACCGGGACAAGGACAGCGCTCCCCAATCCTGCCCTCCTGCTCACCCCGATCCTCTAAAGACCACCTCCACCGGCACATCCCCTGTCGTCAAAACCGATCTCATCGGCCTGTCCCGCCAGGAAATAAAGGGCCATTTGCTCGCCATGGGGCTGGACGAAAGGGAGGCCCGCATGCGCACGAAACAGTTGTGGAACTGGATTTACGTCAACGGCATCACCGAATTTGACCGCATGAGCAATGTTTCCCTGGCAACAAGAAAACTGTTTGGGCAAAGGTTCCTTCTTGCCCGCCCCGAAGTCGTACTGGAACAGGTTTCAGACGATGGCACCAGGAA
>WFPQ01000312.1 GCA_015487515.1 Hyphomicrobiales bacterium
AGGGCGACGATCTGGAAGGGACCCTCGATGGTGCCGAAATCCGGCAGGATCAATTGCCAGTTGCGGATGGTACCGGCAAAAAAAAGTGACCTTATCTGGGCGTCGGAAGCGGCATCCCTGAACACGCCGGATCCGGAAAGGGCAGCCCGTTTTATCCCGCCCCCCTCCAGCAATTGCCGCCATTGGCCCACCGACTGGGAATCTGTCGTGTCTATGCTGGCCGCATTGAGTGAAATGTTGCGGGTGCGGATTCCGGCCACGGTCAGGAAACTTCCCGTGCCGGTCTGATCCAGTTTAAGCAGCATGTCCCTGCCTGGCTGAGCGCTCATATGCTTCTCCTTGAATGTGCCGGCCTAAATGACCGGCTCGCTGAAAATCCTGAACCTGATGGTGGCATGGGCCCGGCCCGACCTGGCATCAATCGCAGTGTCGGTTCCCTGGTGAATTACATTGCTCACGATCAATGTGGGCGTGCCAAGATCCTGCTGCAGCATGACAAGAACCACCCGCTCGGCCGGCTCGAGCACGCCGGAACGACTGGGGACGGGATTCCAGACCCTGAATTGAATCCTGTGCTCGTTTGCCGGTGCCTCATCGGCATCACGAACCACCAGGTCATGACGCAATACAACGATATAGGGGCCGGTCCGGCCCCTTGGCGGCATGTCAAAAACCCCGTTTTCCCCTATGAGGGCACCAAGGGCGGCATCGGCATCGAGTTTTTCAATGATGCTGGCCTGCAGATCAATTATGGGATGAGTCATCTTTACCCCGTGCTGTCCGTCTGCGAACATTTGAGAACCAGATATGCCCGATATCCGTTCAGATCGGCTGCGGAGACGATCTCCAGCTGCCTTGAACGATAAACCAGCCGGTCCCCCGGATTTATGTCCTGGCGGAACCGGACGGTTATCACGTGGGAGACCCTTGCATTCCTGGCATCGGCAATATCGACAATGGAACCGCCGGAACTCCTGACGCGGGCCCAGACAAAGCCAAGGCTGACAAAACCGTCAACATGCCCCCCGGCGGCATCTATGGTCTGAACCCTCTGCAAGAGCTCAACGCGCTCGCGAAGACTGCCAAGGGCAGGAAAATCCCGCGGGTTCAAAGCGAAACTTCCCTGTAGGCGGAAAGCAGGCCGTCAAAACCGCGGGGAACGACGGAACCGCTTCCGGCAACAACCAGCGCATCGCGGTGTTCGAACCAGTATCCGACAAGGGACAGCAGGGCGTGGCGCAAGTCATTGGGAATATCGGAAGGGGCAGAACCGAACCCGGCCACATAATCGACTTCGATGCCGTTGAACTCCCTGAGGTCAGGGGAACCGGATATCTTTTCCGGCAGAAATATCCGGGCCGGGGCCATGTTCGCCTGCGGCTGAAACTGGGCCAGGGCCAGTGAGACGGGATTTCCCCCGGCATCAAAGGCGGTTATGGAATCTATGGAAACCAGCGGAGACCGGGGCAACAGGATGATACGGTCTGCCGGCCAGTCATCGGCAACCAGGCGCCAGGTCTGGGAAATCAGGGCCCGGCCGGTCACCGACTCCACGTGGAGGCGGGCGGCGCTTATCAGGGTCGAGATGAACCCGTCCTCGATATTGTCGTCCACCCGCAAAAACTCCCTGGCTTCAGCCAGTGTAACCGGCTCGGCAAGGGGCGGGGCAAGTAAATAGGATGTCATGTTTCATCTTCTGGCTGGATTGAAAAAACCCTCCTCCCTGCCTATGGGAGAAGGGCAATGATGCCTGTCATGAAAACAGGCGGCGGCTGTTTCAAAACAGCAGATGCAGGGATCAGCTCACCGAGAATTTGAGCAGCTTGATCGCATCATAATTGTGCATGCCGCCACCAACGCGCTTGGTGGTGTAGAACTGCACATAGGGCTTGTTGGAATAGGGATCGCGCAAGACATTGACCCCCCGGCGATCAACGATCAGATAGCCCCTGCTGAAATCACCAAAGGCGATCGGGGTGGTGTCGGGGCCGATATCGGGCATGTCCTCGGCCTCGACCAGGTCAAAGCCCATGAGGCTGGCCCGTCCGCCCGCATTCTGGGCCGGCTGCCACAGATAGTTGCCATCCACATCCTTGAGCTTGCGGATCGCAGACTGGGTCTGGCGGTTCATAACCCAGCTGGCGTTCTGGCGATAGCCGGATTTGAGGGCATATACCAGGTCAATGAGCACATCGCTTTCATCACTGGCCGGAAAGGCGCCGGAAACCCCGGTGACCTCATAGCCCACATTGCCCCAGCTCCAGGCACTCTGGGCCACTTGCGGGGCCTGCAGAAACCCGAAGGGCTGGCTGATGCCGTCACCGTTGACAAAGGCCGCGCTCTCCTGCTCGGCAAAGGCGGTATTGATCTCCTCGGCAATCCACTGGCCCACATCGACAATGGCATCGTCAAGAAAGGCCGAGGTCGCGGCAGGCATGGCATAGAGCTCCATGGTGGGAAACGTGACTTCCGCCAGGGTCTGGGAAGCGGTTTCGGGGCGGGCAGCGGTTTCTGCAACCCAGCCAACGGCCGGACCGGAAACGGAAACCGGCTTCTTGTAAACGGAAGAAGAGATTTCACGCACCCCGGCAATGGAACGAATGGGAGAGACTGCCGTCAAGAGCCGGGTGATTTCACCGGCAGTCTCGTCGGGCACCAGGTACCCTCCGTCCGGGTTGGAGCCGATGGAAAGGGCCTTTTCCTCGCCCCGTTTGACATAGGATGAAAATGCTTCCTTGTATTCATCGCTGTGAAACGGGGAATTTCCAACCTCAAGGGCCGGGCGGGACCGCTCCAGCGAAGCCAGGTCCATTGCCGATTTGTAATCGTCAAGGGCTGCATCTATGCGGTTGATCTTTTCAAGAGTCAGGGCATCGGAACTGCCCCGGCGCTCCAGTTCGGCAAGGCGCTGATCATTGGTTTGCTTGAACTGTTCAAAGGAGTGCATGAACTGGTCAAACATAAAATTGATATCGCCGGAACCTCCGGTCGTCGTTGCCTTGACCTCGAAATCGGGACCGGGCACATGGGGTTGAAGCACATGGGTTTCTTGTGAATTGGACATGAAATTCCTCTTTCAGGGGGTTGAAACAAGTGAGATTGCCGCCGCAATGGTTTGTTCTTGCGAACGGGGAGGCCGGGAAATCTGGTCCGGCGGTCTGGTGGGCAGAGTTATCCTGGCCCGTTCCATCATCGGAAAGGTAACGATGGAAATTTCCCAAAGATCGACCTGGAGCAGGCGCCTGTGACCGCTGCTTTTGTCCCTGGTCGAGCGAATGGTGCGAAACCCTATGGACAGACCATCAAGGGCACCATCGCGAACAAGCGCACAAAGGGAATCGGCCCGGGGCACTCCGGGGGTCAGGCTTCCCTCGACCCTCAGGCCCCTTTGATCCTCGTAAAGGCGCAATATCCGGCCTACGGGTTCCCTGGGATCATGTTGAAATAGCAAACGGATTCCACTTGCGCCCTTTCTGGCGATGGAGGTGGAAAAAGCCCCGGGCATGACGATATCGCCCCCCTGGTCCAGCTCGAAAAAAATCGAGGCATAGCCGGAAAAAAAACCATTCTTCATTTTCAGCATTATCCGATCAGGCCTACCGGGCCGCATGCAAGGCGGAGCGATGCCCCGAACCCCTGCGGGATAAAGCCGAGGGCTTGCCGCCAGAATTGCCGGGGGACTTGCCAGCAGGCTTGCCGCCGGTTCTGCCGCCAGACTTCTGCCGGTGGATCACCGAGGCCAGCGACCAGGAAAACTCCCTGAATACCTGCCGGGCCGCGTCACCAGAATAATTCCCGTTTCCATTGATTTTTTTCATCTGTCTGTTTTCTTTCCCTTGAACAGTCGGTTGAGATTGGCAATTTCACTGACGAAGGCGTCGAACCTGCGATTGGCAGAGACCAGTTCACGCAGGGACCAGACCAGCAGGGCGCTGGAACTGCTGGCCCATAAAAACAGGGCCAGGTGGGCAAGATCGCCCTTTTGCGCTATGAGCTGTGTCAGTTCATTCACTGTCAGAAACTCCTTCCGGTGCAACGGCACCATCATTTGTCTCGCAGGTTGAAATGCCCAGCAGGCGGCGCTTTTCCTCGGCACTGAGGAATTCGGCACTGCCAATCCTCTGCCAGGCAGCGCTGCGGTCCTCGCTTAGGGCCTCTATGTCATCGAGCATCGGCAGCAATTCAAAATCGCCTTCAAAGGCAGGTTGCAGCCAACGGCCCAGGGAACTCGCGACCCGGCGCACCAGGGGAACCACGCTTTGGCGCCAGAACACCCGGTTGGCCTCCGAATAATTGGCATAGGTGTTGTCTCCGGGAATTCCCAGCAACATGGGAGGAACACCAAAGGCCAGGGCAATCTCGCGGGCAGCGGAATTCTTGGCCTCGATGAAATCCATGTCCCGGGGGGTAAGGGCCATGGACTTCCAGTCCAGGCCGCCTTCCAGAACCATGGGCCTTCCCGCATTGGCCGCCCCCTGGAAACCGGCTTCCAGTTCGTCCTTGAGGCGCTGGAACTGGCTCTTGGTAAGATTGCCGCTGGCACCGGAATATACGAGGGCACCGGAGGGACGGGCGGCATTGTCCAGCAGGGCCTTGTTCCACCTGGCCGCCGCATTGTGAATATCAAGGCTGAACCGGGCTGCCTCCAGGGGAGAAAAGCCAAAATGATCATCAAGGGGATGAAAAAGGTTAAGGTGCAGAACCCTTGGAACCGGCTCGGTATTCTGGGAAAGGCGAATGGTGCGACCGCCTACCCTGTAATCATAGGCAACGGGCCAGCCATCCCTGCCACTGACCAGGTGCATGCGGTCCGGACGCAGGGAATAAAGACCCCTGACCCTGCCATCAACCAGAACCGCCTTGAGATAGGCATTGCCTGCCGTGTAAAGATAGCTGAAAACCGCTTCCATGACCTGGGAACCGGACTGACGATGGTTGGGATTCTTCAACAGTTTCAGCAAGGGGTGATCTTCGAGCATACTGCCGTTCTGGCTGACCACGAGGGGAACGCTGGTGGCGGCCTCCACGATCATGCGAACACAACGGTAGACGATGGGGTTCCGGGCATATCCCTGGCTGGCAAGGGAAGAAAACCCTCCCTCGGTCCAGTTGGCCTCATGGGAGCCAATCATGGCAAAAAGGGACTGGGAGGATGAAGATTTTTGTTCGTCAGGCAGGTTGGCACCTGCGCCCGTAAAGCGTTTGAAAAGCGAAACCATTAAATTTCCTTCGGTTTGATTGAGAGCCCGTTCCTGCAGGCTGTTTTCAGGCTTCCTGCCCTGAAATCATCTGCGGCCCGCAAGACATGCGGGCCGCAGGATCCGGCCTGCAATCCAGGTACTGCAACTTAAGTGCCGCATATTTCATTTATCATACGTTGCGTATCCTTGGGGCGCTGTCATTGAGCAAAAGCATGGTCAGGGCCCAGACGAGGGCATCCACCCTGTCCGGTGAAGCCCCGCCGGCCAGACCGTCGGGGCCAAAGACACACATTTCATCCTCGAGTTTTTCCAGCCCCGGCCGGTGCATGACCATTCCACGTTCATAAAGGGCGGCAACCGGCTCGGCCCTGACCCACTTGGAACGGGTTGCACGGACCTTGATCACCGGAACGCAAGGGTCTACCTGGGAAATCAGGCTGGAAACCAGGTCACCGCCCTGATTGACCTCGGCCACCACCGCATCGGCCGCAAAGTGATGATAGACATCAACAACCCTCTGGGCCCAGCGCAGGGGAGGAACCGGTTTCAGGGTCTCATCGGAAATGACAAGTGCGCCGGTCCGGGTCCTGGCAGCCACCACTATGCCGCAGGCATCGGAGTTCCTGGTCGAGGAAACCGAGGGGTCAACCGCCACCAGAACCCGCTGGATTTCCATATCCTGTTCGGTCCTACAATCCTCAAGGGTTTTTCTGTTCCAAAGGGCGCCCGGAAGATCCTCGATGAGTTCGCCTTCCAGTTCCTGGCGGCCAAGAGAGGTTCCATGATAGCGCGAAACTATGCTGGTCAAAAAACTCTCGGCCAGGTTTTCCGCATTGTCACTGGTGCGCATGCGGGTGGTAACGGTTGTATCTTCGGCCAGCAAACGGCGAATCAGGGCGGTAGGGCGCGGGGTCGTGGTAGCCATCTGGCGCGGCCTTCTGCCAAGACGCAGGGAAAACTGCAACATGTCCCAGGCCGCCTCGGAATTGGGCCATTTTGCCACCTCGTCACACCAGGCTGCGGCAAACTGGGGACCACGGAACCCCTCCGGCTCCGAGGCAGACATCAGGAATGCCTGGGCCCCGTTTTTCCAGGTCAAGAGATTGCGCGAACGATCAAAACGGGGCCGCAGGTCCGGATGGCCGATATTAAGTATGCCCGCCGGGCCCTCAACCATCACGGCCCGGGCCTGGGACAGGGTTTCGCCAACAAGGGCAATGGGGCTGACGGGAGAATGTACACCATTCTGCTCCGGGAAAGACCCGGACCCGGCCGTCGGTGTTTTTGCAATCAGGGAATGCCCCGTGGCCAGCGACCTGACCCATTCGGCCCCGGCCCTGGTCTTTCCCGAACCGCGCCCCCCCATCAGCAGCCATGTTGTCCAGTCCCCCGGGGGGGGCAATTGTTCGGCCCGGGCCCAGATCAGCCATTCATGCTCAAGGACTGCCACTTCCTCATCGGAAAACCCACTGAGCATTCCGTCGTGATCATATTTTTTCAAGCTGGCCAATGCGCTGGCTCAATTTCTTGCGCAAGGCAAGCATTTCCCGGCTTTCTGGTTCTGGCTTGGTGACCTTTTGACCGGCCATGTCCGTCTGCCTGGCATCGAGTTCGACCAGTTTTTCCAATGTTCTTACCAACTGGCCCAGCAGTGCTATTTCCTTGTCATCAACATCTTCTACCATCGTGTTTTCCATGCGTTCAATCTGCTTGTCCAGAACCGCAAACATGCGCGAAATAAGGCGCCTTCTGCCGGCGGGACCGGTATCCTTGTAAGTTTTCCTGTTCCTTGGGGGCCAACCGTGGCGGTTGCGGGCCTGCATGAGGGCAGAAACGGAAATGCCATGATTCTTGCAAATGTTGGCGATGGTCAGTTCACCAAGCCTGTATTCAGCTTCTATGGCGGACCAATCAGGACCTGCATGTTTTGGCAATTTGACCTCTACCCGTCTGGCGACCAGATTATAAGGGCGCCCTCTCGACCCAATTCTGCGATTATGAACAAAATATAACCCAACAGCGTGACGCGTGGATAAGTAAAATCTAGGAGGCTCAAAAACAGGATCCGTTAAGCTGCAAAATAGAAAACGAATAAAATTCTATCGGCTCGCAAACGATTTTAGGGAGAGGGGCGAAAAACCAGATTCCGATATGATGCCATCAGTCCCCGGGCTGCCAGTCAGGCCAGTCCACGATGTGATCCTGCCATTCGCCATCCCTTACATCCCGTTCGTCCACCGTGCGCCCGCGAACGGAAATCCCGACCCTTACAATGGTTTCCCTGTCACCGCAAACCAGAGGGTGCCACCAGGCCAGCCCCCTGCCCTCGGCAAGACGCCTGTAGGCACAGGTGGGGGGAATCCAGGGAATCTTGCCGGCATTCTCAGGGGTTATCCTGATACAGTCGGGAACTATCTCATGGCGATTTTCATAGTTGGAACATCTGCAGGTCTGTCCGTCAAGCAGCAGGCAATGGACATCGGACTTGAAAATTTTTCCGCTGTCCTCATCCTCGAGCTTGATCAGACAGCAGCGCCCGCAACCATCGCAAAGCGCCTCCCACTCTGCGGGAGTCATTTCATCAAGTTTCTTTTCTTCCCAAAATGCCATTGATCCCGCGCTCTTGCTGTTATTAACGCTCTGCAATCAGGCTGATAGAAAATTTCACCAGGATTTGAAATGTAAAAGACAAAATATAGGCCATCAAATGTATGATATGCATACTGGCAACAATTAATTGTCTGGATAACCCGGACCTGCCCGGGAAATTTTCCAAATGCCTTGCGCTGACAAAATTGATAACTCATAAAAAGGACGCAAGTCTTTAGCAATCCCGGGGAAAAATCTTGCAAGACCCGTTCTACAACAAGCATCAGCGCAAAAAATCGGCTCCGCTTCTTGCGGCGGATGCATGGATAGATTCTTCCATGCATGATTTTTTCCAGTCGATCGGGGCGGCCTATACAAGATTTGAAGATCTGATGTCGGTGTTTCATGTCCATGGCATAAGGCGCTGGCTGGTGGAAATATTTTCGGACGCCCTAAGTTTCATGGCGATCGGAATGACCCTGCTGACCGCACTGGCCCTTCCGGCCTTTGATGCAACGGCATACGGAGAATTCAACAAGGCTGAAGACTATTCGGTAATATTCCTTGACCGCTATGGCAACGAAATCGGGCGGCGGGGCATAAGAACCGATGATTCGGTGGAACTGGAAATGCTGCCCGACCAGTTGATCAAGGCAACACTGGCCACCGAAGACAGAAGGTTTTATCTCCATTTCGGAATAGACGTGGTGGGAACGCTGCGCGCCCTGTTGACCAATGTAAGGGCCCAGTCGGTGGTAGAGGGGGGATCCTCCATAACCCAGCAGCTTGCCAAGATATTGTTCCTGACCTCCGATCAGACCATAGAACGCAAAATCAACGAGGCATTCCTGGCCCTGTGGCTGGAAGCCCGCTATACGAAAGACGAAATACTCAAGCTTTATTTCGACAGGGCCTACCTGGGGGGAGGCAATTTCGGAGTTGCGGCGGCTTCGGAATATTATTTCGGCAAATCGGTGCGCGACATAAACCTGGCCGAAGCCGCAATGCTTGCGGGAATGTTCAAGGCCCCTTCCAAATACGCCCCCCATATCGACCTGGCGGCAGCAAGGGCCCGGGCCAATGACGTGTTGTCCAACATGGTCGAAGCCGGATATCTTACCGAGGGACAGGTGACGGCAGCCAGAAGAATACCGGCCAGGGCCATAGAACGCCTGGATGACATAGAGTCCCCGAACTATTTCCTGGACTGGGCCTTTGAAAGGGTCAAGGAAATAGTGGGCAACAGCAATGCGGTCGGGTTCGTGGTAAAGACCACCATAGACCCGGTTCTGCAAAGCTATGCCGAACAGGCCGTGACTTCCATATTGCGGGAAAACGGCGAACAATATGACGTGGACCAGGCAGCATTGATTGCAACCGATCTGACCGGGGCGATCCGTTCCATGGTCGGGGGAGCGGATTACGGGCTGAGCCAATTCAACCGGGCCACGGATTCGGCGCGCCAGTCGGGCTCATCGTTCAAGCCGTTCGTCTATGCCACCGCCTTCGAGGAACTGGACTACACACCGGACACGGTAGTTGCCGACCAGCCGGTCTGCATCGGCAACTGGTGTCCACGCAATTACAGCCGGTCATACCGGGGCAATGTCACCCTGATGACGGCACTCACCCGCTCCATCAACACGGTTCCGGTGACCCTTTCGATCAGAACCGGAAGAAAACCCATAGCGGACATGGCCCGGCGCCTGGGGATCACCAGCGAATTTGCAGTAACCAGATCGCTGGCGCTGGGAGTTGCATCAACATCGGTCATCGACATGAATTCGGCATTTTCGGTATTCGCAAACGGAGGTTACAAGGCCACCGGATACGGAATAACCTCCATCGAAACCCTGCGCGGGGAAAAAGTCTATGAATATGACAGCTCGGCCCAGCTTTCCGAACGGCTGATAGAAGAAAGAACAGCCCGTTACATCAATACCATATTGCGAAACGTGGTAACCTCGGGAACCGGGCGCAAGGCCAATGTGGAAGGGGTTCCGGCAGCCGGAAAGACCGGAACCACCTCTTCGTCACGGGATGCATGGTTTGCCGGATATACGGGGAACTATGTGGCAACCGTATGGATGGGAAATGATGATTTCAGGGCCACCAAGCGGCTGACCGGAGGACGGCTGCCGGCAATGATCTGGCAAAAGTTCATGGAATTCGCCCACACCAACATAGAGGTGAAACCCCTGTTCGGAGTGGATTTCGAACCAAGGGCATTCGCCAGCGTTGAGAACGCACAGAATGATATCGGAACCGAAGAGGAAAGACCGGCAAACCTGCCCCCCCGGGCAGCGGAAAAACTGCTGGACCTGATGAATATCTTCAAGCAGGAACTGAGTGAGCAAAAGAATAACATCATCATGAATGAAAATGCCACCAAACCCGTTACCGCTCCAACAGACAAAGGCCTTCCCGTTGCACAAGTGGGAACGGGAAATTGAAATTCCTGCTGCATCTGCTCGGACTGATCGGCATTGCAATGCTGGTGGGGCTTGGATTGAGTTACCTTGCCCTTGAAAGGGGAAGCATATGGGGAACCATGCGCATCGGCCCCTGGACCGCATGGAAGGATATCGGATCACCGAACCCGGACCCCTATACCAAGGCCTACTCCACCAGGTCGGGAGCCATAGTTCTGGCCCGGGCCGAGGGCATCAGTTTTGTTGCAGAAAGAGACAGTGACGGGAAAAGACTGCTGCGCCAGTGCTCCTACAGAATCGATGGCAACACCCCGGAAGCTGCCTTTTGGACCCTTTTTGCAACCCTTGATGACGGAACCGTCATTGCCGGGCAAAAGGACCTTCCGGCCATACGCAGTTCAAGGATAAACCGGGCCGGGGACGGATCCTTCACCATAAGAGTGGGGCCGGACCTGGCAGCCGGCAACTGGCTGGAAATGGAAGGGGAAGGAAACTTCAACCTGGTTCTGACCTTTTATGATTCCTCAATTGCATCGGGTCTTGAAGCCCCGGGAAACGACCTGCCATCAATAATCGGAGAGCGGTGCAGTGGCTAGGATATCCCTTTTGATAGTGGCAGGGGTGGTGCTTGGCATTGCCGTGCACATCGTGATCATATTGAGCATGCCGGCACTGGCAGAAAGAAACATCTGGAGCAGGATTTCGGCCCTGGACAATTTTGAAAAAATCACGGTTCTGGACGATATTTCACCGGGATCGCCAAATCCGCTAAGACTGGACCCTGAAATCATATATGGAATTTGCCGGCTGGATCTGGCCAACGGGGTCGGTATCATAAATGCCCAAATGCCGGGAGATTTCTGGTCGGTTTCGGTATTTGATGCACAGGGGACTGCCGTTTATGGCACGACAAACCGCTCCATAGTGGGCCAGACGCTGAAACTGGGCATCTTTAACGATAATCAGATAAAGATGCTGGCAAACCAGGAACTTGATATCGAAGAGGGTCTGCTGATCGTGGAATCGAACATGAATGACATATTCGTCGTTCTAAGGGCTGCCCCTCCCTATCAGGCGGTAAGGAAACGGTTCAGGAGAAAACTGGCGGAAGCAGAATGCGCCAGCGCCCGATGACAGCAATCCATGGCCCGTGTTCTGACCTTTACGGATTGCAAAACCGACCGGCTATTGCAACCTGCATCCGTGCGGCCAGCAGGCCGAGCTGATCATCAACCTGCCGGGCGATCTCGTCAGGGGTTTCCAGCAACAGGTTTTCAAGGGCATAGGAGTAGGAATAATAGCGGAATTCAACCCTTGAAACAAAGCCTGTTATGGTTTTGCGGTTTTGCCCGGCCCGCTCGCTTATGGCCTGTCGGGTCACGGGGCTGACATCGGCAATATTCTGCATTGCCAGCAATCTTCGCCTGTCGGTGTTCTGAACGGCACAAATCGCATCAAAAACCGCCGGCAGGGTCATGACATCAAGCTGCACCTCGTTGAGCAGGGCGCGATAACGGCCAGTGGAAGATGCAAAGGGCCTTGATCTGAGCCAGAGAAAATAATCGCTCCTGTCGGGAACCTCCCCCGCAAGCGCCCTTGCACCCTGCCTGACAGGCGAAAGCCATGATTGCTTCTGCATGGGTGAAAAGAACCTTTGCATAAGGTTTTGCATCCTTGTTTCCTCATCACTTTGGCC
>WFPQ01000313.1 GCA_015487515.1 Hyphomicrobiales bacterium
GCATTGCGGCGCATGGCATTGGCGGCGACCGCAATCACTTCCCCGGCCAGGACTATTGCCGCACCAACGGGAACCTCCCCGGCTTCGGCGGCTTTTTCTGCGGCTTTCATGGCTTCGTCCATGGGAGAAAGTGGCGCGGTGTTCATGGGGACCTTATATGTCTGAAGGGGTGCGTATTGGTACACATGGATCTTGATTTTGCCGTATGATCAATTCCGTGCCTGATCTTGCAGGGCATGATAGCTGAAAAATCGCCCCGCCAGAAGAAATATACGAGAGAAATATCAGGAGAAATGTTGATGCCGGAGCATCAGGACATAAAGAGACTGCCGGAAAACCTGATAAACCGCATTGCGGCCGGCGAGGTCGTGGAGCGCCCGGCCAGCGTAATAAAGGAACTGGTGGAAAATTCCATAGATGCAGGGGCGAGCCACATTTCCATCATGACCGGGGACGGGGGAAAAAGCCTGATAAGGGTGGCCGACAATGGCATCGGCATGAACGGGGACAATCTGAAACTTTGCGTCGAGCGCCATGCCACCTCCAAGCTGAACGAGGGTAACCTTGATGAAATAAGTTCCCTTGGCTTTCGGGGGGAGGCCCTGGCTTCGATAGGATCGGTGGCAGATCTTTCAGTTCGTTCACGTCCCGGGGACCAGGATACGGGCCTGGTCATCAATGTGGCAAACGGAAAAATTTCAGAACCGGGGCCGGTTTCCATGAACAGGGGAACGGTGGTCGAGGTCAGGAACCTGTTCGAAAAAATTCCGGCCCGGTTGAAGTTCCTGAAGGGAGAGAGGGCGGAAAACAGCGCCATCAATGACGTGGTAAAACGGCTGGCCATGGCAAACCCTTCCATTCACTTCGTCATCGAGGCAAACGGAAGACAGACCGGCAACTGGCCGGGGCAGAAAGGTGTCGGGGCACAAGAAAACCGCCTGGCCCAGATCATGGGAACGGAGTTCATCAGAAATTCGATCACCATTGTCAACAGACGCCACGGGATAACGGTCGAAGGCATGGCAGGACTGCCCACATTTACCCGGGCCAATTCCCTGATGCAGTTCTTTTTCGTCAATGGCCGAGCGGTGCGCGACAAGGTGCTCATGGGAGCCGTAAGGGCCGCCTACGGGGACTTCATCTTTCGCAGCCGGTTCCCGGTGGCAGCCATTTTCGTTTACATGGAACCGGGGGAAGTCGATGTGAACGTGCATCCGGCCAAAACCGAACTGCGGTTCCGCGACAGCGGGGCGGTGCGTTCGGTGGTGATCAGCGCCATTGGCATGGCCCTTGAAAAAGCCGGGTACCGGGCCTCGTCCCATTTCGGCCAAACCGCCATTGACAGTCTTGCGGCCAGCCGGACAGCACAGAAAAGCCAGTACGGGTCCCATGGTGTGCAGGATGGAGGGAGAAAATTTTCAGCCGCCAATAAAGACCGGGCAAATTCGCCCGTAACCAGCCAGTATCAGAACCCGGAAGAGACCGGAATAAGGGGCATGGGCGAGCCAAGCGCCAGGTATGAAGAGCCGGTGCAGGATCATGGGGAATTTGCCCTGGGTGCAGCCCGGGCCCAGATATTCGAAAATTACATAATAGCCCAGTCAAGGGATTCCATGCTGATGATAGATCAGCACGCGGCCCATGAAAGGCTGGTCTATGAAAAATTCAAGAAGCAGCTGGCAAGGGGCAAGGTGGCATCGCAGTTGCAACTGATACCCCAGATAGTGGAATTGAATGAAGATGAATGTGCAGCCCTGGAGGAAGCAGGCCCCGACCTGGAAAAACTGGGGCTTGGGGTGGAAAGATTTGGCCCAAGGGCCATGGCGGTGCGGTATGTGCCGGCTCTTCTGGGCAACGGGGACGTGACCGCAATGATAAGGGACATCATCGACGGGCTTGCAGAACTGGATGGCACAAAAGCCCTGAACGAGCGCCTGCTGGCAATAATCGGCACCATGGCCTGCCACGGCTCGGTACGCTCGGGACGCACCCTGTCGGTGATCGAGATGAATGCATTGCTAAGGGAAATGGAGGCGACCCCGAACTCGGGGCAGTGCATCCATGGCCGGCCGACCCACGTGGAATTGAAAAAGGAGGATATCGAACGCCTGTTCGGACGCAGCTAGGGAAGAAACACCCCTTGACGCCCGCGCGCAATCCCCCACATGGTGCCAGAAGCAGGAACAGAGCCGTCAATTCAGGTTTCCGACGGGGACAGGAACCAGATCGAACTGTCTGCGTAATCCCGGCGATCGGTCAGTTCGAACCCTGCCGGAACGTCAATTGGTGATTTTCTGGACTCCTCCAGAACAATGATTGCATCCGGCGCGATCCAGTTGCCCCGCCTTGCACTCAAAAGTGCCTTTTGCCCAAGGCCCTTTCCATAGGGCGGATCAAGAA
>WFPQ01000314.1 GCA_015487515.1 Hyphomicrobiales bacterium
ATGTGTATAAGAGACAGGGCCGAGGCCATGGGAATGTCGCTCAGCGGATGCGCCTCGATACCCGCCCCCTACCGGGAAAGGGGGCAGATGGCCTATAAAACGGGAAAGCGGATAGTAGAAATGGCCCACGAAGACCTGAAACCATCCGATATAATCGGGGAAAAGGCCATTGCCAATGCCATAGTCACCAATTCCGCCCTTGGGGGTTCCACAAATGCCCAGCCCCACATAACGGCGATTGCACGCCATGCCGGCGTTTCAATAGGGCGAAAAGACTGGCAGACCCTGGGCCTTGATGTGCCGTTGCTGGCCAACGTACAGCCGGCCGGGGAATATCTTGGGGAAAGCTTCCACAGGGCAGGAGGAGTTCCGGCCCTGATGTCGGAATTGCTGAAAGCCGGAAAAATTGACGGTTCCGCGCCAACCGTCAGCGGAAAGACCCTTGGCGAGAATCTTGAAAACTGTCACGTGCTGGACCGGAAGGTGATCTATTCCTGTTCCAGCCCCCTGAAAAAAAGAGCCGGGTACATGGTTCTAAAAGGCAACATGTTCGAATTCGCCATAATGAAAACCTCCGTAATATCGGAAGAATTCCGCAAACGATATCTTGAACGCAAAGGGCAGGAAGGGGTTTTCAAGGCACGGGCGGTGGTATTTGAAAGCTCCGAAGATTATCATGAAAGAATCAATGATCCAGCCCTGGAAATTGATGAAAACTGCATGCTGGTGATCAGGGGGGCCGGCCCCGTTGGATGGCCCGGATCAGCGGAGGTGGTGAACATGCAGCCACCGGAATATCTGATCCGCAAGGGGGTTTCTTCCCTGCCGACACTTGGCGACGGGCGCCAGTCGGGCACATCGGCCTCCCCTTCCATATTGCACGTGACACCGGAAAGCGCAGTCGGGGGCAATATTGGCCTGCTAAAGACCGGCGATATCATATGCATAGACCTGAACAGGCAAAGCTGTGACATGCTGGTAAAAAAGGAAGAAATAGAAAGACGGCGAACAAAAATGCAGTCAAGGATCCCCGAAAGCCAGACTCCCTGGCAGGAAATTTATCGCCAGACGGTTGGCCCCCTGGCCGACGGGGCTGTCATGGAACCGGCCTTGAAATACCGGCGCACATCCCGAAAACTTCCCCGCCACAATCATTAGGAAAAAACCGAGGGAAAGGTGGCAATGAACATGCAACCAAAACCCGGGGCGGGCAACCAGACCCGGGCAGAAACCCCGTACCCATTACGAGGGATCACTGATCAGGTCTTCAATTCCTTCAGCCACCTGGCGGTTCGCGCAACTGCCTCGTCGGCAAGGGGAGAATGATTTACCGCTTCCAGGAACCCGTGGGCGGCCCTTTCGTAAACATGGCTGCACACCCTGACCCCGGCATCACGCAATTTTTGTGCAAACAGCAGATTTTCATCAACCAGAATATCCTTGGCGGCAATACACATGTGAACGGGAGGCAAAAGAGCCAGTTTCTCTTCTGCAAGGCGCAGAGGTGCGGCGCGGGGATCCTTGCGCTGGAAAGACCTGGAACAATAGTTCTTCCAGAAAAACTCCATTCTTTCCCGGATCAGCAAATAGGGCAGGCTGGCGAATTTCCTGTAGGAATTGCGATCAAGATCACTGTCGAAAACCCCATAATTCAACAGCAGTCCCGAAACGGAATTGCGGGCACTGCTGCCTAGCTGCAAATTTATGGAAACCGCAAGATTGGCACCGCTGGAATCGCCGCCTATCACAACCTTGCCGGAACCATTTGCATAATCATCAAGATTGGCTATCACTTGTTCGACCGCATCGATACTCATGTGCAGACTGTCGGGGAACTGCACTTCCGGAGCCAGGGGATAATCCAGTGACAACACGTTGTATCCGCTGGCAAAGGTATAGGCGCGCATCAGGCGGTCGTGGGTGTCAAGGCCGAGCATCATCCAGCCACCGCCATGAAGATAGATCAACAGGGGGGAATTCTCCTGCTGGCTGGCCAGATAAAGACGGGCCGGCATTCTGGTTTCCTTGATCTGCAAATCCCTGACCCGGACAGAAGGGGGGGCGGGGGCAGTTCTTGACCAGTCAATGCGGGCATTGCACGAAGCGGCACGAAGGGCAAGAACGCCAGGGTTGGAACCTGCCTCCCGCTTCACATATTCACGCACCGAAAAGAGAAATTCGAGCAATTCGGGCTCCAGCTCC
>WFPQ01000315.1 GCA_015487515.1 Hyphomicrobiales bacterium
CCTCTGGCGCATCTGGGCCAGGCGAATGGTGGAGATTTCAAATATGGGTTTTCCCGACAATCCCCCCTTTTCGCTGGCAAGGCGATGTCCTTCAACTCCGGTTCTGCCCGTGCTGGTATTGGATATTATCAGGCCGTCCAGACCGGATCTGGCAACTATGCCGGCAATGTCATCCATTGCCCTTTCGTCCAGGTCCGGGGCTATTTTCAGGAAAACCGGTGGTGCTGAATCCTGCCGTTCCCTCTCGTCAAGGGTTCTGTCGAGCAGACGCTTCAGCATTTCCGCCGATTGCAGGCCGCGCAATCCCGGCGTATTGGGCGAGGAAACATTCATGGCCAGATAATCGGCAATGCCGGCAAATTTCTTCACCCCCCTGACATAGTCGGCAACAAAGTCCTCGCTGTTTTTGTTTGCCCCGATATTGATCCCGACCGGCGCCTTTTTCCTCTCAAGGTTTTTGTTCAGTCTTTCAAGGACCTTTTCATGGCCCTGATTGTTGAACCCCATGCGGTTTATCACCCCCCTGGCCGCCATCAGCCTGAACAGTCGTGGCCCCGGGTTTCCGTCTTGCGGGTCAGGGGTAATGGTTCCCACTTCGCAAAATCCGAAGCCCAGGGAGGCCAGGGGAGCAAAGACTTCGCCATTCTTGTCGAACCCTGCTGCCATGCCTAGCGGGTTCGAAAGGGGTATGCCTGCAATCGAGCAGTTCAATTCCCCTTTCTGACCCGTTTCGGTTGCTCCGGTTTTCAGATCATTTGCCAGCAGTCCCGATTTCAGCGCCAGCAATGTGGCCTTGTGGGCTCTTTCCGGGTCCATGGCCAGCAGGACATCGCGCGAAAGGCGGCGCATCAGCGGTTTTTGCAATAATGATGAGAATCCGGCAGGCATCATGCATCATCCCGAATTATTTCGTCGGGCAGCCGGCATTTGCCTTTTGCCGGAACATCCAGTGTCGTCTGCCATTCAATGTCGGATTTTTTCATCGGGGCGTAAAGGTGGGGAAACATTTCTTTGCCCCTTGATGGCTCCCAGCGCAGGTTCGGGGCGATTTTTTCGGTTGCAAGGGCCAGTATCTGCACATTTTTCTGGCCGGCAAAATAAAGTTCCAGGGTCTTTGCCAGTTGTCCTGCCGTTGAAAGGTGAATATAACCGTCCCTGATGTCTATCGGCGCGCCTGGCAGTTCCGTGGTTTCCTGGCGGTTCCGCCATTGTTCGGCGGTAAATGCCTTGTAGACGTATCTTGGTATTTCTGAGTTCATGCCGACCGTCTAGACAATAAGTTTCTCCTCGGCAAGTCATAGATTTGTTTGTGGTTTTACTTGCCGGGTGATATGCTTGTTTTCCTAGGACAATATTCTTCCGCTTCCCTGGGGTGTTTTGATTCATGTATTCACACAGTGCCATATGGGATGCCATTGATTCCCTGGCCCGCCGCCATGGTCTTTCGGTATCAGGGCTGGCCCGCCTGGCCGGGCTGGATGCAACTGCCTTCAACCCGTCAAAGCGCATCGGCAAGGATGGCAGGAAGCGCTGGCCTTCTACCGAAAGCATAGCCAAGATCCTGCAGGCCACCGAGGAAACCTATGACCAGTTCATGTCGGGGGGCGGTTTTGTTCATCCCGGCACCTCCGGTTCGGCCCACCCGTCCCCGGGTTACACGGTACCATTGCTCGGCCTTGCCCAGGCCGGGGCCGGGGGGTTTTTTGACCCGGCCGGTTATCCCGTTGGCCAGGGCTGGGAAGAGATTTCGTTCCCGGGCTCCGAGCAGGGCAGCACTTATGCGCTTGAAGTAACCGGTGATTCCATGTCCCCCGCCTATCGCAATGGAGATATTCTGATCATATCGCCGACCGAACAGTTGCGCCGTGGGGACCGGGTGGTCGTCCGCACTAAAGACGGAGAGGTGACGGCAAAGGTTCTCCACCGCCAGACGGAAAGCTCCATAGAGTTGCATTCGCTAAATCCCGAACATGCCCCAAGAACCATTGCCGTCCGCGATATCGACTGGATTGCAAGGATTCTCTGGGCCAGCCAGTGACATGTGCCCGGCCGTCATTGTTCCGTGCATTTGGGCCATGCTGCTTCGGCCATTAGGTTTCTGTCCATAATGATCTGGCCACGAGGTTCCCTGTCGTCCTGCCGGCTTTCGCTCGGCTCATGGCATTGCCATGGCTGCCATGTCCTGAAAAAGGCCTTGTTCAGCTATTCTTCCCTGTTGTTGGCAAGCTTGCCATCAAGGGCCTTTTCAATCAGTTCCCGGGTTTCATCGACCCCGTAAAGGGCTATGAAAGAGCCGAATCTTGGTCCCTGATCCTGGCCCAGCAATACCTGGTAAAGGGCCTTGAACCAGTCCCGCAGGGGCTCGAATCCATGGGATTTTCCGACCTGAAAGACCAGGTTCTGAATTTGTGAACTGTCCGTCGACCCCTTTATACTGGCCAGCAGTTCCGAAAGTTCCTCCAGGGCTTTGCGTTCCTTTTCGTTTGCGGGGCGGAATTTTTTGGCCGGTTTGACGAAATCGTTGAAATAGCGCATGGCATAGGTGACCAGCCGGTCCAGTTCCGGGTGGTTCCTGGGACTGGCCCCGGGTTCGTAGCGCCGGATGAAACCCCACAGCACTTCCGGCTCCTGGGCATTTGCAGCCGAAACCAGGTTCAGCAGCAGCGAGAAGCTGAGCGGAACGTCGACGCTGGCCGGTTTTCCCCCGTTTATGTGGAAGGCGGGATTGGCCAGCCTTTGTTCCGGGGTCTGTTTTTCATAGGCGGCGGCAAAGCTGTAATATTCGTCAACGGCCTTGGGTATGACATCGAAATACAGTCTTTTCGCGCTCATCGGCTTTTGATACATGAACAGGGAAATGCTTTCCCTGGAGGCATATTTGAGCCACTCCTCCACCGGCAGGCCGTTACCCTTGGTCTTGGATATTTTCTGGCCGTTCTGATCCAGAAAAAGCTCGTAGTTGAAGCCCTCTGGCGCCCGTCCGCCAAGGGCTGAAACTATCCGTGAAGAAAGCCTTACACTATCGATCAGGTCCTTGCCCGCCATTTCATAATCGATGCCAAGGGCAAACCATCTGAGGGCCCAGTCGGCCTTCCACTGGCACTTTACCGCTCCCCCGGTCACCATTGTTTCCACCTCGTCGCCGCTATCGGGGTCCACATAGGTAACGGTGCCCTTCTTGGGGTTTTTATCGATCATGGGCACCTGCAGGACCACGCCGGTTTTCGGACATATGGGCAGAAATGGTGAATAGGTCTTTTGCCGTTCCTGCCCCAGGGTTGGAAGAATGATTTCCATTATACTGTCATATTTTTCCAGCATGCGCAGCAGGGCTTCGTCAAAGCGCCCCGAGGCATAGTAATCGGTGGAACTGGCAAATTCATACTCGAAGCCGAACATGTCCAGAAATTCCATCAGGCGGTGATTGTTGTGATCGGCAAAGCTTCTGAACTTGCCTGAGAACGGATCCGGTACCCTTGAAAGGGGCTGTCCCAGGTGTTTTTTCAGCATGTCCTGGTTCGGCAGGTGTGGTGGTATCTTGCGCATGCCGTCCATGTCGTCGGAAAAGCATATCAGGCGGGTTTTTATTTCATCGCGGGTAAGCAGCCTGAAGGCATTTCGCACCATGCTGGTCCGTGCCACTTCTCCAAAGGTTCCGATGTGGGGCAGACCCGAGGGGCCATAGCCGGTCTGGAACAGGATTTCCTGCGATTTGGTCCTTTCAAGGCGTTTTACGATTTTTCGTGCTTCCACGAACGGCCATGCCTTGGCGCTTCGGGCCGGCTC
>WFPQ01000316.1 GCA_015487515.1 Hyphomicrobiales bacterium
ACTCAACTGCTCAATTCCTTAAGGGCCAGCCGGATCAGCTTTTCGGTTGGCGCATCCTCGCCTTCATTGGCCACTATGCCGGCCAGCACCGCCGAGGCCCGGCCTGAAGAATAGCCAAGATTGCAAAGGGCCGAAACCGCATCGGCAACATTGCCGGGAGCAATACCTTCCCCCAGTTCCGCCTGCAACCCAAGGGTCCCCTCATCAAGACCGCCGGGATCAGGAATCTTGCCCTTCAACTCACTTACCAGCCGCTGGGCCAGCTTTGGTCCAACTCCCGGCGCCCGCCCCATCATGGCCTTGTCCTGCAGAGCAATGGCCGAGGCAATCTCGGAAGGTGAAAGGGTGGATAGTATGGCCAGTGCAACCCGCGCTCCCACTCCCTGCACCCCGAGCAGAATCACGAACCAGGCCTTTTCACTCTCGGAAGCGAACCCGTAAAGCCTGATCATGTCCTCGCGCACCATCATCTCCGTATGAATGGTGCAGGCCTCCCCCGCCGCCGGCAACAGGGCCCTGGTACGAGAAGAACAATAGAGCAGGTAACATACCCCTCCCACATCCAGGAGCAGGTGATCATCACCAAAACTCTCCACCACTCCCTTGAGCTTTCCGATCATGCCCTCAATTTCCCCGAAACGAAATTACTGCCGCCCCCGGGCATGGTACGATGGTGGGCATGGCATATGGCAACGGCCAGGGCGTCGGCCTCGTCACTCCCTGCAATTCTCGAACCGGGCAGCAGGGTGCGCACCATCATCTGCACCTGCTTCTTGTCCCCGTGCCCCGCCCCCGTTATGGATTTCTTGACCAGGTTGGCCGCATATTCACCGACCTCCAGACCAAGCAGGGCCGGAACCATCAGCACCACTCCCCTTGCCTGTCCCAGTTTCAGGGCCGAACGGGCTCCGGCCGAAACGAAGGTTTCCTCGACCGCGGCCTCATCCGGCTCAAAGGCCCTGATGGTGTCACTCAACCTCTCGAACAGATGAACCAGCCGGTCGGCCAGGGACATGCCCGTATCGGGAACTATGGTGCCGCAGGCAACAAAGCCCAGATGATTGCCCCTGCTTTCAATTATCCCCCAGCCGCAGCGGCGCAAGCCGGGATCAATACCGATTATCCTGACAAGCCCCATTACTGCCCCATAACTGATCCATGGCTGGTCCATGCTGATTGCGTTCAGATTCGCACCATATTCCGATTGAACAGTCCTGACAACCAAAAGTGAACAAATAGGAAACATGATCCGTCTGACACAAAACACCCCCGGACCTGCCGGGGGTGCCTGCTCAGGTTCCTGCAACCACTATTTCCACAATATTTCCACATGGGCCCCATACATGGAGCCCCCTACATGGAGCCTCTACATGGAACCTCTACATGGAGGCATTGTAAAACCGGTTTCCTTCCAGGGAAAGATTGCCATAAAAATTCACATGCACAAATGGCTGCTCATTGCCATTGGGCAGGGTAACACCGGTTGGAACCGGGCTGGATACCGGACCGTCTGGCGATCCCTTGACCGGAGGCAAAGCCAGGTGGATTTCCAGTTGATCAGGCATGGCCACGCCAAAACCGATCCTGAAGTCCGCATCACGGGTACGTTCCGAAACCATCACGTGCACCACCCGGTTGCTGTCCACCTTTTCCCCGTCCACATAAATGTCGCCAAGTCCCCAGGCGGTTATGTAAGAGAATTCTTCGGCCACCAGCGGAGTTCCGATGCCGGTTGCCCCGTGCATCAAGACATTGGTACCAACTCCCCCAAAGAACGGATGATCAGGACCGACCGGAATGACCCTGTTCATGGTCACCCTGATGGTCTGACCTCCGGGAGATACGAACGAGGCATCCATATCAACTTCGTCCAGCGAATCGGGATCGTCCTTGGCCGTCAGGTCCTTGACGTCAATTGAAAAAGTTCCCGTAGTCATTTCGATATTGTTGGAAAACATGGCCGGATTCTTGATGGTGGTATAGGCCGTTCCGTCCCCATTGGTCAGACGGTTGTCCAGGGGAAGCAGATCAACATTGATCGGGGCATCCGGTGTCCCAAACAATTCCGGATCAAGCTCGCGCCGGTCCGGGAACTGCCAGATCGCCACCCCGTCGGCAGAAGCGGACATTTTACCGGTCGGGATCATCTTTTCTTCCGACATCATGCCGTCATCCTTCATGCCATCATCCTTCATGCCATCATCCTTCATGCCATCGTCCTTCATGGCATCGTCTTTCATGGCATCATCCTTCATCATGCCATCTGCCATTTCATCGTCCGGCTTGTTGTTCTCCTGGTGGGCCAGGGCCCCATTGGCCAGAACGAGACTGGCCAGAATTCCGGCAACTCCGGCCAGAAGCATGGCCTTTAACGTCTTGCCATGTTTTGCATTTCCAGGTTTCCCCTTTGTGGTTTCACTGATGATCTTCACGATGTTTCTCCCTTTTTTCATGGCCCCGCACGGGCCATTAAGCCATCGAGAAACACCTAGCAGAGCCGGCTTTCACCCACCCGTAACAAAAGCACAAGTTTGAGTGTCAGCTTCGTGAATGGAAGGAAGAATTATCCCGTGAAAAACCTGAAAACCGCCACGAATCATGGTTCACGAAAAAGTTTTGAACTACTTGGCAATTGGGGAAATCTTAAAATCAGCCACTGGCACAACTGGACCGGTTCAACCATACCCTGCACAAGTTTTCCCCTTTTGCTGCCCGAAAGGCACGCTGCACCGATAATCTATCTC
>WFPQ01000317.1 GCA_015487515.1 Hyphomicrobiales bacterium
GCCCCGGCAGTACCCCGAAAAACGCCACGTCTGCACCCAATTCCGGTTGCATGATTGTCGGTGCCTGAAATTTTGAGACCAACACACCTGTCCCGTTTTGATATGTTATCAAGCAAGTGAAAAATGATTCGGCGCCGCTATATGCGCCGGCAACCAGTGCGGAGCGCCCATGGGCCAGACCAACGACCTTTTTGCAGATCACGACAACCCCGAAGCCGCTGCCCCGGCCAAAAGCGGCAGTAAAAACAGTGAAAATGCAGCCAGTGGCATGAAGGGGGGCAAGGACGATAAAAAAACCACCACGGGAACGGCCCCGGATCCCGCCTCCTCCTCTCCGGCGTCCCTGCCCCTGCCCGCAGACACCCCTGCCAGGGGCACGGAATCAAAAGACTATTCCGCCGCCCATATCGAGGTCCTCGAAGGCCTGGAACCCGTACGGCGCCGGCCGGGCATGTATATAGGAGGCACCGATATCAATGCCCTGCACCACCTGTTTGCCGAGGTCATTGACAATTCCATGGACGAGGCCATTGCCGGCCATGCCTCTCGCATCGAGGTGCATCTGTCAGAAGACGGGTTTCTCAGCGTCAGCGACAATGGCCGCGGCATTCCCGTGGATCCCCACCCCAGGTTCCCCGACAAGTCGGCCCTTGAGATAATCATGACCACCCTGCATGCCGGCGGAAAGTTCGATTCCAAGGCCTACGAGACTTCGGGAGGGCTGCACGGGGTCGGGATTTCGGTGGTCAATGCCCTTTCCGAGCAGCTCGAGGTGGAAGTCGCCCGGGACCAGACCCTTTACACCCAGTCCTATTCAAGGGGCAAGGCAGCCGGCCCGCTCAGCTCCGGTCAAAAGGTCCACAATCGGCGCGGAACCACCATCCGCTTTCGACCCGACCCGCAGATTTTCGGTCAAAAGGCCCGGTTCTCCCCCAAAAGAATCTTCAGGATGGTTCGGGCCAAGGCCTACCTGTTCGCCGGCGTGGAAATCCGCTGGTCCTGCGATGCAGGCATGGCAGAAGATGAAGTGCCCCAAAAGGCAACCTTTCATTATCCCGGCGGGCTGCGCGATTTCATGGAGGATCGCATCAAGGGCAGGACCCGCATAGTTGACGAAGTGTTTTCCGGTCGCAGCGGCAAGCCCGGCACCCACGGTTTCACCGAATGGGCCCTGGCCTGGTTTGTCGGCGATGGGTTTACCTCCTCCTATTGCAACACGGTGCCGACCCGGGACGGAGGAACCCACGAGAACGGCCTGAGAGCTGCCCTGCTGCGCTCCCTCAAGTCCTATGGCGAACTGACCGGCAACAGGCGCGCCTCCATCATCAATGCAGACGACGTGCTTTCCAACTGCGGTGCCATGCTTTCGGTTTTCATGCGCGAGCCCGAATTCGTCGGCCAGACCAAGGACAGGCTTTCCTCGGGCGAGGCCACCAGGATAGTCGATACGGCCCTGCGCGATGCCACCGACCAGTGGCTGGCCGCCTCGCCCAACCAGGCCACCAGGCTTCTGGAATGGGCCATAGAACGGGCCGAAGAAAGGCTGCGCCGCAAGAAACAAAAGGAAATCGATCGCCAGAGCGCAACCAGGAAGTTGCGGCTGCCCGGCAAGCTGGCTGACTGCACCTCCAGCGCCGCCAGCGGAGCCGAATTGTTCATCGTCGAAGGCGACAGCGCCGGGGGCAGCGCCAAGCAGGCCCGGGATCGAAAATACCAGGCGGTCCTGCCCCTGCGCGGCAAGGTGCTTAACGTTGCCGGAACATCAAGGGAAAAAATTTCCGCCAACCAGCAGATCGGCGACATAATCCAGGCCCTTGGAGTTGGCACCCGTGAGAAATACAGGGAAGAAGACCTGCGATACGACAAGATCATAATAATGACCGACGCCGATGTGGACGGGGCCCATATCGCATCGCTTCTCATAACCCTGTTCTTTAATGAAATGCCTCAACTTATTGATAACGGGCACTTGTACCTTGCTTTGCCTCCCCTGTTTCGCATGACGCAGGGATCAAAAACCCTCTATGCCCGTGATGACCAGCACCGGGATGAATTGTTGAAAAGGGAATTTGGCGGCCGAAACAAGGTCGAAATCACCCGCTTCAAGGGGCTTGGCGAAATGCCCCATCAGCAC
>WFPQ01000318.1 GCA_015487515.1 Hyphomicrobiales bacterium
TGGAATTTCGGGCCTTTTGGGCACTCCCACCTTGTTCAGAACCAGCAGGGGCTTGCCCTCGCCAGGCCGCAGGGCGGTAATGGCGTCAACCAGGGTCTTGGTATTTCTCAGATTTGCCAGATCCGGCTCCGCAATCAGAACTATTTCATCAAGGGCAATCAGGGTATGGCGCACCCAGCCCGTCCATGTGTGGGGAATATCAAGCACAATCAGGGGAATGTTCGTCTGCACGAGTTCAACGATCTGCTCAAAATCATTCTCGCCCAGGTCAAAGGTGTTTTCCAGGCTAACCGGGGCGGTCAGCAGATTTATATTGCTGGCAGCCTTGGAAATGAGCCTGTCGAGCATAACCACGTCAAGGTTTTCCTGGGCATAGACCGCATCGGCAATGCCGTTCGGAGGGTCCTGGTTGAAATTCAGACCGGCAGTGCCAAAGGGCAGATCCATGTCCATTATCAGGACATCCTGGCGCAGGGTCTGAGCCGCCATCCACGCGCAATTATGGGAAATGGTGGAAGAGCCGGAACCACCCTTTGCCGAAACAAAACCTATGGTGCGCCCGATGGGAGGAGAATCATCGGATACGAAGATCTCGGCAATCGCAGAAACAATCACATCCGTGCTGGTGGGCAATACTATATATTCGGCAACCCCGGACTTTATGAGATTCCTGTAAAGCTGGACATCATTGACCTGTCCCAGGACAATCACGTGGGTGCCCGCATCACAATGTTCGGCCATCTCTTCAAGGGCAGAAGGAATCTGCTCCGGGGAAAGGCTGGTTTCAACCAGTATCAGGTTCGGGGTCGGGTTGGAGCGGTAGGTTTCTATGGCTCCCTGGATCGAACCGTTATGGGTGGTCAGGGCAACCTTTGACATGCGCCGGTCGGAAAGGGCAGACTCTATCAGTTGAGCGGTCTGTGAATTTTCACAAAATGCCTGTACGGTTATGCGCGGGATCAGGCGGGTGCCCATGCTTACTGCGCCGGCCTGATCATTCGGGGTGGTGTTACTGCTGCTGGTATCACTCATAACTAAATTCCTTGTCAACTGCCAAACATGCGGTTTTGCAATGCCCCTCAATCAAGAACAAATCCGACCGAACCCTTGAGCTGACCGGTTCCGCCCTGACCAACACCATACAGTCTTTGCATATTGCCCAAAAAGATTGCTTCCGCGTCACCAGAAAAGTTCAAATTGTCCGTAGGCAGAGCAGGAGGAGAACCCGGATTCACCAAAACCGGGGTGACCATGATCAAAAGCTCGGTTTGAGAGCGGATGAAGTCACGGGAACGGAACAGGGCCCCTATGATGGGAATGTCACCGATTCCTGGCAGGGAATTGAACTGCTGGCGAACCTTGTCCTCGATCAATCCGGCGATGGCAAGGGTTTCGCCGGAGCGTATCTGAACCGAGGTGGAAGCCTCGCGCTGCCGGGTGGCCGGAATGGTTATGCCACCGGCATTAAAGCCGCCCTCCGTAGTTGGTTCTGAAACCGAAGTTTCAACATCCAGCGAAATTATTCCGTCTGAGCGCACGGTAGGGCTGAAATTGAGATTTACCCCGAACTCCTTGAATTCAAAAATGATCCTGCCATTCTCAAAACCCACCGGAACCGGATATTCGCCACCGGCCAGAAACTTTGCCTCGCCACCTGAAATGGCAGTAAGATTGGGCGAGGCAAGGGTGCGCAGGGCGCCCCGGCGCTCAAGGGCGCGCAAAGTGGCATCGATGGAAAAACCGCCCACCCCGAACCCGGCCGTAAAGGTATTGGGCGAGATAACATTGGATGCCCCTCCATTGGGGGGAGCCGAAATAAGCCCGGTGGCAAGATTTCCAAGGGAAAGGGAACCGGAAAGGTTTATGCCCAGTTGACGAATGGTCTCACGCTGAACCTCGGCAACCGTGACCTTGAGCATAACCTGCTGGGCTCCGGAAACAGTCATTACGTTGGCAACATTGTTTTCGCCACCGGCAAACTGTACGGCGATTGCCATGGCCTTGTCTATGTCGTCCGAGGACCTTGCGGTTCCCGAAAGAACAATGCGCTCGCCAAAGGAATCCACATTTATCCGGGAACCGGGGATTATGGTGCGCAGGGCGTTAACCAGAGTTGAAACATCGTTTACCACCGAAATTTCAACCAGGGCAATCTGGCGGCCATAGGAATCCAGAAAGAACACGTTGGTTTCTCCGGCCCCAACCCCCTGTATTATGCTCGAGCGGGGATTGCGCATTATGGCCCCGGCCACCGAAGGCTGGGAAACTATGACCTCACTGACATCACTGGGAAGCTGAACGATAAGGGACTTGTTAAGTCCCAACTGCACATTTTGCGAACTTCCAACGGAAGATATCAGCAGGTAGCCGTTGTTCTGGGCCTGGGGAGAACTGCTGCCCGCCATCCAGAGAAAGAAGGCGGCAACAAGTGCAAGAGCAGCTGGAAATGATCTGGTGGCAATCAAGAACGCCGCTGATTTGGCTGGTATTGTCATCTTCATTTCTCACAAATCACAAGAGTGGAACTTCAGGAGCGGTTTCCTCTGAAGGTGAACCGGCAGGCCCGGTTGCTTCGGAAACCGCGGAACCGGTTGCCGGCGCCACCAGCTGCTGAGAGGCGAATATGGGTGTCTGCACGCCGGACGGCGGCAGTTCCTCAACGCTCTGCTCTGCCGAAAGGGCGCTGGCAATATTCGTTTCAACACCAAAGCGGATCAGCCTTATGGGCCTGTTGGCGGCCTGGAGCTGGCCATCGGCAGGGGAAGGGGCAAAATCTGCAACGGAGCGCAATACAAGGGTAAGCTTGCCATCAGAACCGGCTCCGATGATGGTTTCAGCCTGGGCTGGGCTCAGTTCCAGGGTGGCTATGGTTTCTTCTTCGAAAACCTGGGCCTGGGGGTCCTCCGGATCGGGATTGCCGGCCGTTGCCCCAACTTCGCCAAGCCTTACGCCAATGGCAAGAACCTTTATGTTGGCCAGAATGGTCTGGGTGCCGACCCCCCCGTTGCCGCGACCGGTGCGCACGACATCGACCCTGTCATTGGGCACGATATAGCCGCCGGCCCCGGATTCGGCGGTAACGGGAACGGAAACCGCACGCATGCCCGGGCTGATCACCGCAGAAAGATAGCCCTGGTCGGAACGTATGAGCTTGCTCTGGCGAATGGGTTCACCGGCAAAAATTTCAAAACGGGCAACCGTTCCATCCATCTGTTCAATGGCATCGGGAATTATTGACGAGGTGATATATTCGGGGCGCACCGCGCCCTCCGGCCAGTCCTGCCATGATACGAGAGAACTGTTAAGCCTCTGGCCAACACCGATCGCGGTATTTGCAACCAGGACCTGAAGCTTGGCCTCCTCGACAATCTCAGGTGTCTGCTGGACCACCTGTGTTGCCGGATCCTCGCCCCTGGTGGCCAGGAAAGCAGCCAGGCCGCCGGTCAGAACAGCAACAAAAATAAGCAGAATACGCGCCGGTTTCATTCCCAAACTCCGATTAACCTGAACAACTGGTTCAGTTCCGTTCGATGGAGTTTTAGGGGATAAGGGTCAAGTTTTGGTTAATCGAATGTCTGCAAAGCTGGTTAACAAATCATGAACTGGGCCAAACCCGCCTCAGGCAATGAGATTTTGGAATATGGAAGTGTCCGAATAGGCAATCAAACCGGCCACAGCCAGGGCAATTCCATAGGGAATACCGGTCTTTTGATCGTGAAGCCTTGCAATCCATTCAACCCTTCCGAGCATGAATGGAAGCGGATAACGACGCAGCAGAAGCAGACCAATGGTCAGAACACCGCCAAGCAGGGCAGAATAAATCAGATATGGCAAAGTGATGCCAAAACCAAGCCAGAGAGAAGTGGCAGCCGCCAGCTTGGCATCACCACCGCCGATCCAGCCAAAGGCAAAAAACGCAAAGGCAAAAACCAGGACAACCAGTCCCGCTGCAATATGCATCATGAACTGCTGAAGGGAAAAATCAAGAACCAGGGCAAGAACAAAAAATCCGGCTATGAGCAAAAGCACAAGGCGGTTGGAAATCTTCATGGTCAAAAGATCGGAAGTGGCTGCAAGAGCCATGAAAAGAGGAAAAAACAACAGGGCAACTGAATTGAACATGGATATTGAACCGTAACTGGCAGCCAGCGGGGCCGTTTCTTTGCTATCAGGGACAATATTGTGCGAGCCATATTAACAAACTGCAAAAATGACCCGGGTCAAAACACTGGCAGAGACCGGTACGAGACATCAATACGGTCCCGCCGGGAGCAGACAAATTCAAAAGGACAATTCAGACAGGCTGGTCAAAGTCATAACGAAAAGAAGTGAGCAAAGAACAACAAATACAAAAAGGGGAGCCATGGCTCCCCTGATTGATCTGAAACATTTTCAAATATCTTTCAGGCTCAGGCCTGAACGGCTATGCCATCATCAGATGGAAGAAGCCGAAGTATCGAGCCTGTCGCCAATTCCGGTAAACAGGTTGGACAAGCCATTGCCCAGAGTCGTGGCAGCGGCAATTATGCCGACGCTGATAAGTGCAGCAATGAGACCGTACTCAATCGCTGTGGCACCGGACTCATCACTCATAAAACGGGTCACAATTTTCATTTTTAGCTCCTTGCTACACGTCAATCTCTTGACAGACCAATTCAACAAACCTCTCGCTGAACCTGGACAAAAGCTAGAATGCACAAATTGAAAATTGGTTAAATAAGGTCCGTAAATTGTACCTAACAGGGGACATGGAAAACTATAGATATCAAACAGTTAATTGGAGAATATCCATGGCCTGCACCATGCTGTATCAACATGCAGGGAACGGTCCCAGGAACTATATGCGGAAATCAAAAATCAAACTTCATCAAAAAAATCCATTAAAATCAATTAGTTGGCCAAAAGCCAAAACCTGAAAACAGGGGCGGGAACGAATTGACTGCAATGTTTGCCAAATATTCACCATTTTTGACA
>WFPQ01000319.1 GCA_015487515.1 Hyphomicrobiales bacterium
CGCCAAAGCCCCCCCTGCAAAAAACTGCCTGCAAGTGCCCAGGTCCTGGTCACTGGCCCCTGCAAAACGCAAAACGGGTGTACGCTTACTCATCAACTCAACTCGTACTCGACTGAACAACTCCCCCAGACAATATGCCCACTAAGGTAAATAGCGCCTTAAAATGCCTGCAATTTAATATAAATCCTTCAAAACCAGCCCGCCAGGGTCCGAAAAAAGGCCAGGAAACAAAGTTCGGGAAATAAAACAACTGCCCGGATATTTTTCAGGAGCAGTAGATTCCAAAGCCCGGTCCTAATCCAGATCCAGTTTTATACTGGCACGCAAACGCTCGATTTCGGCCATGTCCGACTGGCGCAGGGAAAGCGGGGTTATGGAAATTGCATTTTGCTGGTGCAGCACGTGATAATCATGTCCGTGCTGCATGGGGGACGGACTTTCTGGAATCGCCACGAAAAACCTGCCCTCGTTCCGGCTCGGATAGTGGCGGAATGCGGAACGGTGAAACCGCTGGTGGGGAACGAACTCGATGCCGGACACCTCTTCGGCCGAACATATGGGAAAATTGACATTGTAATAGATGTCGGGATTCCTGGTTTGCCCGGACCCCGCATGGCTTATGAGTTTTTGCAGCACCTCTACCGCAAAGCCATTTGTGCAATGCCAGAACACGTCCGAGCGGTTTTCATAATCTATCCCCTGGGACAGGGCAATTCCAAGCGCCCCCTGCAAGGCGCCCTCCCGCGCGGCAGCAAGAGTGCCGGAACAGTTTATGATATCCCCAAGGTTCTGGCCATGATTGACCCCGGCCAGAACTATGTCGGGGGGCTTGTCACGCAACAGGTCGGTGCAGGCTATTATGACACAGTCCGCCGGCGTTCCGTCAATGGCATAAACCTTTTCCGATTTCCTTATATACTGCAATTCACTGCCAAGACTGAGACAATGGCCCACACCGCTCTGATTTTCCCGTGGAGCAACGACCCATACATCGTCACTCAGGCGCGAGGCGATATCACGCAGGCACTCAAGGCCGGGCGCATCTATTCCATCATCGTTGGAAATGAGAATTCGCGGATTTTCAGGCATGGGGCGGCCCGATTTTTTCCAGCCCCCCCATGTAGGGCCGAAGGGGTTCCGGCACGGTTATGGACCCATCCCGGTTCTGGTAATTTTCCATCACCGCAATCATCAGCCGTCCCACCGCAACCCCCGAACCATTAAGGGTATGAACGAATTCCACCACTCCGTCATTGCGGCGATACCGGGCATCCATGCGCCTGGCCTGCCAGTCCCCGGCGGTGGAAATCGAAGCAACCTCGCGATAGGTGTTCTGGCCCGGCAACCATACCTCTATATCAAAGGTGCGCTGCATGCTTGCTCCCATGTCCCCGCTGCAAAGACGAACGGTGCGGTAGGGAAGCTCGAGACTCTCCAGCACCCTTTTCGAGCATGAAAGCATTCTTTGATGTTCCCCGTCGGATTCTCCGGGAGTGGTTATGACCACCATCTCCACCTTGGAAAACTGGTGCTGGCGAAGCATGCCACGGGTATCACGCCCGGCCGATCCCGCCTCGGAACGGAAACACTGGGAAAGGCTGACCAGCCTCATCGGAAGATCAACCTCGGCCAGGATCTGTTCCCGGACCAGGTTGGTCAGGCTGATTTCCGAAGTTGAAATAAGCCAGCGCCCATCGGTGGTCTCAAAGGCATCTTCGGCAAACTTGGGCAACTGCCCGGTGCCCACCAATGCCTTGGAACGCACCAGCAGGGGGCCGGAAATTTCGGTAAAACCATGATGCGTGGTATGCATGTTGACCATGTAATTGGCCAGGGCCCGCTCCAGCAGCGCCAGTTGACCCTTGAGCACCACGAAACGCGAACCCGACATGCGGGCCGCTGCCTCGAAATCCATCTGCCCCAGGGCCTCCCCCAGTTCGAAATGCTCCCTTGCAGCAAAATCAAGGGAAGTCGGCTCAAGGAACAGATCCATCTGCACATTGTCGTTTTCGTCCCTGCCATCGGGCACATCATCGGCCAGCAGGTTGGGCAATTGCAGCATGGCCTCTTCAAGGGCATCACTGAGTTGACGCTGCCTTTCCTCCCCCTCCTGCACCCTTGCCTTCAGGTCGGCGACCTCAGCCATCAGTTTTCTTGCTTCTTCCTCGTCCCCTCCGGCCTTGGCCTTCCCGATCAGTCGCGATGAGCGGTTACGCCTTTCCTGCAGTTCATTGAGTGCCGCAATGGTCTTGCGCCGTTCATCATCAATGGCGATCAGTTTTTCTGCCTGGGGCGGCAGGCCGCGCCTTGCCATGGATCTGTCGAATTCATCACTGTTGGCGCGCAGCCATTTCATATCAAACATAAATCTGCCCCGCCAGTTGCGGGTCCCTGTTCGGTTCTTCCGGATTGTCCTGAAGGGAAATCAACTCAAGCCCGCTTCGCTGCAAGCCTTTTTCACTGCAAGCCCTTTTCACTGCAAGCCCTTTTCAATACCGCCCCGTTTCACTGTTGCCCCGCTCCAGTGCCGTCCCTTTCACATCAAACAAAAGAGCCATGTCAATGCTGCCCCCGGGCCAGGGCCTCGGCCTCTGCTTCCTCCCGTTTCTTGCGCGAACGCTCGACAAACTTTACCGAAAGGATGGAAATCTCGTAGAGCAGCAGCATTGGCAGGGCAAGCCCGAGCTGGGAGATCGGATCCGGGGGGGTCAGGAATGCGGCAACCACCAGAACCGCAACAAAGGCATATTTACGCCATGACTTCAGCCTTTCGCTGCCAACCATTCCGATTCTTGCCAGCAGGGTAAGAACCACCGGCAACTGGAAACAGACCCCAAA
>WFPQ01000320.1 GCA_015487515.1 Hyphomicrobiales bacterium
GAGAAGAAGAATTAGGGAGGGACAAAGGGGGAGGCGGAGAAGGCAACCGGCGGGAAGAAATTCCCGGCACACGACCCTGAACAAAAAGGGCCGCCCGGCTGAGATTTTCCGCCAGCCCGGTATTGGCCGCCACAAGGCGGGCAATTCTTTCGCCCAGGGGAGAAATGTTCTGCCCCCTCATGTTCATGACCATGGACCCGGTATCTATGCCGATGGGACAAAGGGTCGAACAAAGGCTGCACCCGGCACAACTGTCCAGCACCGCCTCGTCAAAGCCCTCGCCGAAGCGCTCTGCAAGCTGCCTGCTGCCCCCGTTCGCCTCCAGCCGGGCCCGCTCCCTTGCCGCCACGATGCGCTGGCGCGGGGTCATGGTAAAACCGGCCGATGGACAGGCCGGCTCGCAGACTCCGCATTCCACGCAAAGGTCGACAAGTTCATCACTGCTGACCATGTGCTTTATGTGGCTCATGTGGGCCTTGCCGTCCCCATTCAGCAGCACCCCGGGATTCAAAAGATTCTGCGGATCAAAAAGCCGCTTTATCTCCCCCATTATCCCGTAGGCCTTTTCCCCCCACTCCTGCTCGACGAACGGGGCAATGGCCCGCCCGGTTCCGTGCTCGGCCTTCAGGGAGCCCTGATACTGCACGGAAACCATCCTTGCCAGGTCAGAGGCAAAATCCTCAAAACGCCGGCGCTCGCTTTCCCTTGAAAAATCCGCATGCATCTGGAAATGCAGGTTTCCGGCCAGCGCATGGCCGAA
The DNA here is from genome assembly GCA_015487515.1 of Hyphomicrobiales bacterium. Lineage (GTDB taxonomy): Bacteria > Pseudomonadota > Alphaproteobacteria > Rhizobiales > Devosiaceae > DROE01. The sequence continues at coordinate 761 of WFPQ01000320.1, forward strand.
AATAACCCCCTCGTGATATTGATGCCTGTCAAGAACGGCCCGCAAGTCTTCGACCGCATCGGCCAGGCGATCGATGGGCACCGCCAGGTCCTCGGTCAGCATCAGGGAGCCCCTTGGCCGCACCGCTCCCACCGAGGCAAAGAGTCCTTTCCTGATATCCCACAGGCGGGATCGGACCTTTTCGTCCCTGCTGAATTCCGGTATTGCCAGCGTGCCCACCCTTTCAAGGGCTTCCATTGCCGCCCCTGTCTCCAGGTCCAGTTCCTCCTCCGAGGCAGCCATTATTTCGATGAGCACCGCCGGAGAATCATCACTCAGCAAATGTCTGAAACCTGCCATGCCGGCAAGATGTTCAACCTTTGCCAGCGCCTTGCGTTCCATGAACTCGGCCGCCGATACCCCGACCCTGTGCAACGCCTGCACCCCCATGGCCGCCAGGCGGTTGGAAGCAAAGGGCACCAGCGCCGTTGCCTTGTAGGGATGGTCATCGACACAATTGTAGGTGATGGAAGAAACAAAGCCCAGCGTGCCCTCGGATCCCACCATCAGGTGGGTCATGATGTCGATCGGGTCCTTGAAATCTGTAAGGGCATTGAGTGAATATCCGACCGTGTTCTTGATTTCATATTTTCGCGCTATCAGATCAGCCAGTTCATTGTCCTGGCGCACCCTTGCGGCAAGTTCGTTCAACCCGGCGATGATATCGGGTCTTTTTTCATAAAATTCCCGCCTTGACCTGGCGCTCGAACTGTCGAGTTCGGTTCCATCCACCAGCACCAGGCACATGTCGCTCATGGTCCGATAGGTGTTCTGGGCCACCCCGCAGCACATGCCCGAAGAATTGTTTGCAACCACCCCTCCGATCTTGCAGGTATCCACACTGGCCGGATCGGGGCCGATTTTCTTGTTGTGGGGCCTGAGTTTCTCATTGGCCCTTGAAACTATGGTTCCGGGCCCCAGAACCACCCTTTTGCCCCCATACAGTATTCTTATCTCGTCCCAGCCGTCCCCGAGAACGCAAAGCACCCCGTCACCGGTTGCCTGGCCCGAGAGCGAAGTTCCGGCGGCCCGAAAGGTTATACCGATATTTTCCCGCCTGCATGCCTTCAGCAATTCGTGCAGTTCTTCCCTGGAATTGATGATCGCCACCAGTTTGGGCACCAGGCGGAAATAGCTGGCATCCCCCGAATATGCATGGGTATAGAGCGGATCCGTCTTCAGGCGCTCCCCTGGTATTTTTCCGGCAAGACTCCGGGCAATCTCAAGCCCCCTGTTTTCACGATTCATGGAATCTCCTGCCCTGCTCGCCATCACTTGCACTGACTTGATTGATTGCAAACCATTGTCACAAATATCATGAATTAAGCCTTTGGAAAGCATTGAACTGCAAAATGGCCCGGTAATCTGTTGATGGTTACTTTGGCTTCTGGGCGGGATTGATTTATGCAGGACGTGGCAGCGGCAGCCTTGTTTGGCGGCGCTTCAATGGAATCGATATTCTTCAACGGACAGACCCCCGTTGCCCCCGAGCAGCAGATGGCAAAGGTTGCCATTGATGCCCAGAAGCGCGAGATAAACCGCCTGCGCGGCTACAAGCCCGTGCTGACCAATGCCGAAAAGGCAAAGCTTGCGGAAATCCAGGCCAAGGTCGAGGCAATCCAGGCCAAGTCAGCCAATGGAACCGTGCGCCCCGACGAACTCGAAGACCGCAAGGAACTGCTGGCCCGGGCCGACGAGATAATCGGCAAGCCAACCACAAAGGTCGACGGAGAGGATGAAAAGCTGGCCGAATATGCAAGCCTGATGCAGGCATTGCTGGCCCCGAAGCTGAACCCGGCCGAACAAAACCGCCTCGACCGCCTCGAACGCGTCAAGGCCAGTCTCGAAGAAAACCTGAACAAGAACCCCGAAAGCGCCACCATAAGGGCCCAGTTCCAGAACCTTGCCCAGCGCATAGAAGAGCTCTTTCCCCCCCGCGCGGTCTCGGAACTTTCCGTTTCCGAGCGCAAGGCCTATGACGACCTGGCCGACCTCATAAACGACAGGGCCGGGGCAAAGATTCAGCTTTCCGCCCGGGAAACCATGCGGGTCGCCGACCTGGAGAGGTCGATTCTTGAACTGCAAAGCCAGTTGCCACCCGACGCCAGCGAACAGCCAACTGCCCAGCAGGTATCAAATGCCTATATGCGGCTGATGTAGACCCATACAGATACACCCTGCCGGACTGATGCAGGCCAAAACCGGTGCGGGCCGAAGTCAGGTCCCTGAACATGCCCAAAGACCACCGGACCATGAAACCATCAGGCCGCTGACCCCGGGTCCAAAGGCATCAGGCCAAAGACCACCGGACCGCTGCCCCCCCGGTCACGGCCCCATGTTCCGATATGCAAGATCCGGCATGCAGGAACCCGGCATGCAGTAATCCTGCTGTCAAGAAAACCTGGCTGTTATTCGCCCTTGTTTTCCTGCCCGTCCCCACTCTTTTCGTCTGCGGCGGCCTTTTCTTCCTCGGCCCGCTGGGCTGCCAGGGCAATGGCGGCCTCTTCGCGTTCCTTTTCCCGCAATGCCCGGGCTTCTGCGGCCAGGGCCCGTTCACCATCGCGAATACGCCTGGTGCGGGCATTGGTTGCTTCAAAAATCCTTGCGGACTTGCCGCGGCGGTCCCTGAGGTAATAGAGCTTGGCCCGGCGCACCCTGCCGCGCCGCAATACTTCTATACGGTCAATGTTGGGAGAATAAAGCGGAAATACCCTTTCGACCCCTTCCCCGTAGGAAATCTTGCGGACCGTGAAGTTCTGGTTAAGGCCGGTGCCCGAACGGGCTATGACCACCCCTTCATAGGCCTGCAGGCGCTGTTTTTCCCCTTCACGAACCCTGACCCAAACCTTTACGGTGTCCCCGTGGGAAAAATCGGGAATTTCCCGTTTTTGCAGGAGTTCTTCTGTCTGCTCTTTTTCGAGCTGCTCTATGATATTCATGATTCTGTTCTTTTCCGTATCTGATCTTTTCTAAGGAGCGTTTCAAAAACCACTGGCCGTTCTCACGTCTTCACGCTTCACGCCTTCATGCTTTCATAATCCCAATGGTCTTTCGCCCGGTCTTGGTTGGACGGAATTGTCACACGATGCGCCCCTATACAGGGGAATGACAAAAGAGTCCAACATAAATCGCCGCCATGATCCCGTTAAGGGCAATGACAGGACAATCATATCGACAAGAACTGCAAATTCCCTGCTCTGACAGGTCAGAATTGCCCCCAGAAGGCCGGTTCCGGGCTCACCGCTCATCCCCGCCAGGATTTTTTCCCGCAAGCATGTCCGGCCTGATCCTCCTGGTCAGCTCTTCGCTTTTTTCGCGTCGCCATTGCCGGATCCTTCCGTGATCCCCCGAAGTCAGGACCTGCGGAATTTCCCTGCCCTCGAACGATTGCGGCCTGGTATATTGGGGATATTCCAAAAGACTGTTCTCATGGCTCTCCTCCAGGTGGCTATCGTTCGAGCCCAGAACCCCCGGAACCAGCCTTATCGTTGCCTCCAGCAGGGCCATGGCCGCCACCTCCCCGCCCGCAAGCACATAATCGCCTATGGAAACCTCCATTAGATCCCGCGCCTCGATTATGCGCTGGTCCACCCCCTC
>WFPQ01000321.1 GCA_015487515.1 Hyphomicrobiales bacterium
CCTTCAAGCACCGCTTGCGACCAGCCGGGGCGCTTGGCACAAGGACCAGAAGAAAAATTGGGATTGGCCGGGCGCACGCCCGGTTTCGTGGCATCTGCCACTTTCATATCTGTCATTTTACTACCCTTTCAGATAGGCGCCCCTCGTTGGGGAGGGGTGGCCCGCTGAGGCCATTACGCCCGGGCAAAATAAAATGCAAGCGGTTTTTCAAAAAAAACAACCCCCCCGCAAACGGAGGGGTTGAATTGGAGGTCACATCAAACCGGAGCCAATCCCGGATTTTGCAGGCTTGCTAGTTCAGACGATAACGCAGGGATGCCCTGGCTTCATGGATCAGATTATTGCTGATGATATAGATATCAGCAACATTGGCGGGCTGACTCATGACCTTGTTCATGTAAATGCCGCGATATCCCACATCGGCAACCATGTTGCCCATGTCATAACTGACGCCACCCATTATGGCCGCAGCCGCCTCAAGGGAAGTTCCCCATGCACTCAGCGTGCCACCGGCATCCCTTACTTCCGAATAGTTCTTGGCCATGCCAATGCCGGCGCCCACATAGGCACCAAAACCACCCTCGGCAGCTCCATAACCACCCAGGTTGAAATCATAATATGCATTGGCCAGCAAAAGAGCACTGCGCATGCCAACCCGGTAATCGGCAACCGAAGTCAACCCTTCAAGGCTGAGATAATCGACGGTCACATCACCACGAAGGCCATCACCGGTTTCATAGCCGAACCCGACACCCACACTGTATCCATATCCCGGAGTGGTAAAAGTGGCCAGGCAGCCGCAGCTTCCATTACCCGCCTGCCACAATGCACCGGCTACCGAGCCCCGCAGGTAGAAATTTCCACCAAGCCCGTAATCCACTTCTGGAATTTCATAAGCAGGCGGAGGTGTATATTCAATGATTCCGGCAGAAAATGCCGAACCCAGCATCATGACAGGGACCCCGATCATCCCCCAGAATGCCGTTACAAAAATTGATAGCAGCTTACGCATTTTACGAATCCTCTTTAAAGCCACAAGTTGGCCGATAGTCCGCATCATGCCTATATTTGGTTAAAACGGGATTAACCTAAACAATTAACCCTAATATTGGGTATTTTTCACGTTTACGATTGATTAACCATAACCCTCCCAAGAATACATTATTGCAATACTATGTAAAAATCAGGCAATTTTCATTTGAGGCAAATATTCATGATAATCATCATGTCTCAAACGGATAATGAAACAAAACCCGCCACCCAAAGACCATGATGTCCGCCAAAAACCACGGACGCGAAAACAGGCACCGCAAATGCCCCAAACCCCCGCATCCCCACCGGTTTCCCTGCCATCAGGGCAATTCCATGGCAACGCGGTCCATGCCCGGCAGGCAACGGGAAAAACTGCCCAAAAATACTATGCAGCACTCGCTATGGCATCGGAAATTTCACGAACGACCTTTGCCACCAGCGCCTCGTCATCCCCCTGCCCCATTATCCTTATCAGCGGCTCCGTTCCCGATGCCCTGATCACAAGATGTCCCTTTTCCCCAAGACGGTTCTTGCCCTGCTCTATCAGCCGCATGACATTCTTGTCGGACAGGGGCTGTCCCCGTCTGAACCTGACATTGTGCATCAGTTGCGGCACCTTTTCATAAATATCGCAAACCCTGGAAACCGCTTGTCCCTTCGAAGTCACCACCTGCAACAATTGCAACGCCGCCACCAGGCCATCTCCGGTCGTGGTGAAATCAGACAATATTATGTGGCCGGACTGTTCTCCTCCCAGGTTGAAATTGTTGGCCCGCATGCTCTCCAGCACGTAGCGGTCACCGACCTTGGCCCTGTCCATCTTCAGGTCCATCCCCTGCAGAAACCTTTCAAGCCCCAGATTTGACATTACCGTTGCCGCAATTCCTCCCCCGCTCAGAATGCCCCGTTCATGCCAGGATTTTGCAATGACTCCCATGAGTTGATCACCATCAACCATTTCACCCCGTTCATCGACGACCAGAACCCTGTCCGCATCCCCATCCAGCGCAATGCCTATATCGGCCCTGGTTTCCCGAACCTTTTCACTCAATTTTTCCGGGGAGGTTGATCCGCATTTTTCATTGATATTGAAACCGTCAGGCTTGTCACCGATTGCAAAAACCTCGGCCCCCAGTTCCCAGAGAGCCTCCGGGGCAACCTTGTAGCCGGCCCCGTTGGCACAATCGACTACTATCCTTAATCCGGTAAAATCCGTATCTCTTGGCAACGTCCTTTTTGCATATTCCACGTAACGCGTCCGGGCTTCCTCTATCCGTTTGGCCCGACCGATTTTCTGCCCCTGGGAGAGACGTGAATTAAGGTCGCTGTCCATCAGCTTTTCGATTTCCTCCTCCATCCGGTCGGTCAGTTTGTAACCATCAGGCCTGAACAGCTTTATTCCATTATCTTCGTAAAGGTTGTGCGAGGCAGAAATCATCACCCCCAGATCAGCCCGCATGGAGCGGGTCAGCATGGCAACGGCCGGAGTCGGCATGGGCCCCAGCAAAAACACGTCCATGCCCACCGCCGTAAACCCGGCCGTCAGGGCATTTTCGATCATGTATCCCGAGCGTCTCGTATCCTTGCCGATAACCACCCGGTGCCGATGATCCCCCCGCTTAAAAACAAGCCCCGTGGCCATTCCCACTCTCAGCGCCAGATCCGGGGTCAGCTTGCTGCCATTGGCCAGTCCCCTGATTCCATCGGTTCCAAAATATTTTCGTGCCATTTCCTGATCCGTCCCGGCTATGAACCCAACAAACCGCAATATTATACGACAAATGCGAATTTGCGATGGTCAATTGGTCCAAATACCAAAATTGACTAATAAAATTCTACCTGCCACCCCGAAAAAACGAAAACGCCGGGCAACATGCCCGGCGCTCTCTTTAATGATCAGCAGGATTTACTCGAACCGGCGACATCCCACCCGACAAGGTGCAAGACAAGGTGCAAGACAAATGCCCTGCACTCATCCCTCGGGCTGGGGCTCCATGCCCTGGCTTCCCTCTGCTCCCTTGTCCGGATCCTGCTTTTTCTTGCGCTTTGCCTTGCCGGCACTGGGAACCCCGGTACCCTTTGGAGTATCCACGTCATCATCGGAAATCCTGACGGGCTGCTTGCCATTGATCAGGTCGATGATTTCCTCACCGGTCAATGTCTCATATTCAATCAGGGCCTTTGCCAGGGCATGCAGATCATCAATATTTTCCCGAATGACCCTTTGTGCCGTGTCATATCCTTCTTCCACGAAGCGCTTCACCTCGCTGTCCACCAGTTTCTGGGTGGCATCGGAAACATGGGCTCCTGCCTGTCCCATGGAACGCCCCAGGAACACCTCTTCCTGGTTGTCCCCGTAAAGCAGCGGACCCAGCTTGTCGGACATTCCGAACTGCGTTGCCATGGCCTTGGCCAGGTTTGTTGCCATCTTGATGTCCGCCGACGCCCCGGAAGTCACCATCTCATCGCCGAATATTTCCTCTTCGGCCACCCTTCCGCCCATTGCAACCGCCAGGTCGGCCTTGCATTTCTGACGGGTCAGGGAAACCTGGTCCTTCTCTGGCAGTCGTATCACCATGCCCAGGGCCCGCCCCCTTGGCACGATGGTGGCCTTGTGGATCGGGTCCGATCCCTTCATCTTGACCGCCAGCAGGGCATGCCCGGCCTCGTGATATGCGGTCAGTTTCTTTTCCTCCTCGCTCAGGGCCAGGGTACGCCTTTCAGCCCCCATCATCAGTTTGTCCTTGGCATCCTCGAACTCCTGCATGGTTACAAAACGCTTGTTGCGCCTGGCCGCAAGCAGGGCCCCCTCATTGACCAGATTCATCAGGTCGGCACCGGAAAAACCCGGGGTTCCCCTTGCCACCACTTTCAGATCCACATCCGGGGCCAGGGGCACCTTTCTGACATGGACCTTGAGGATTTTCTCCCTTCCCGCCACATCCGGGTTGGAAACCACAACCTGCCTGTCAAATCTTCCCGGACGCAACAGGGCCGGATCAAGTACATCGGGACGGTTGGTAGCAGCAATAACGATTATGCTCTCATTGGCTTCGAATCCGTCCATTTCGACCAGCAACTGGTTAAGGGTCTGTTCCCGTTCATCATTGCCCCCGCCAAGACCGGCCCCCCGGTGACGCCCGACCGCGTCAATCTCGTCAATGAAAATTATGCAGGGAGAGTTCTTCTTGGCCTGTTCAAACATGTCGCGCACCCTTGAAGCGCCTACCCCCACGAACATTTCGACAAAATCCGAACCGGAAATGGAGTAGAACGGCACCGCCGCCTCCCCGGCTACCGAACGGGCCAGAAGGGTCTTGCCGGTGCCCGGGGGACCAACCAGCAGCACCCCGCGCGGAATGCGTCCGCCAAGGCGCTGGAATTTTCCCGGATCACGCAGATATTCAACGATTTCCTCCAGGTCCTGCTTGGCCTCGTCAACCCCTGCCACATCTTCGAAGGTCACCTTGCCATGGGCTTCGGTCATCATCTTGGCCTTGGATTTTCCAAACCCCATGGCTCCGCCGCGACCTCCGCCCTGCATCTGGCGAATGAAGAAGAACCAAACCCCGATAATGACCAGGAAAGGCAGCCACGAAGAAAGCAATATGGACCAGAACGGGCTGGCATCAGGCGCTGCGGCAGTTATTTCCACCCCGTTGGCCTCGAGACGGTCCACGATATTGGTTCCTTCCGGAATCATGGTTTCGAACTGCGTGTTGTCCCGCAGCAGGCCGGTAACCTTGTTGTCGGCTATGGTAACGGTCAGCACCGAACCGGCATCCACATCCTCGATGAATTGCGAGTAGGTACGCTCGGTAACCAGCACGGAACGGCCGGTAGACTGAAACACCTGAAACAGGCCCATCAGCATGAATAGGATAACCAGCCAGATGGCAAAGTTGCGAAAATTTCCGTTCATTTATCAATTCCTGAAAGATTTGAGGAACAACTGCCACAACCCCGTAACCGGTTGCCCCATTTTACCAACGGCCGAACCGCATCCACACGCCGCCCCGCACCTGCTGCGAATGTAGGACGCTGCCCCCCCACATACAAGGGCGCCCCCGGCCAGGGTCCATATAATTCATGCAAAAACGCCCAAATAATTCGCATCCAGCCACCCGTAACAGCCCAGAAGCACCCGTAACAGCCCAGAAATACCCGAACATGTCAGGTTTTCATGACCAGCACAGGCAACCCCCAGCAATCATAAATTCCCATAACGTAAAACCGGGCAACTTGACAGTCCCCGACCCTAACCCGGGTTGATCTGTTTTTCACCGCGTCAAATCATCACCTTTGCCTGAAAATTCACCAGCCGGCTGAAAACAAGCTCATCAAATGATTGCTCGCCTATGGCCAGCAGCTTTTCGTTTTCATCAACCACCAGCGGGCAGCAATGAATCCAGCCCATTCTCACATGCCCCAGATCCCCGGAAATTTTCTTCAGTTGTCGACGCTCAAGACCTTCTGCACCCTTGACAATTACCACCCTGTCCCTGCGATTTTCCACGACGAAGCGCCCGTCCCAGACAATGCTTTCCCCGGGGGCAAGCACATATCTGGTATCCCGGATGCGTGAAACCTCCCTGAAAACCGCGACTTTGCCGCCATGCAGGGCAATAACGCATCCCCCGGTCACCTCCCCGGAAAAACCATCCTTTCTAACATGTTGCAGCAATGTTTCGAGCTGGGAAAGTTCCCCATGGCTCCGTCCGCCCGAAGCCCTGTAAATCATTTCGCCCAGCAGTCGGATTGCAATCTCGCAGGGCTGTTCCAAAAACCGCTCCCGGCAGATCATCTGCACGCCGAATTGATTCCATTCGACCAGTTCTTCATATCTCTGATGGCAAAACACCTCCAGCGCCCTTTGGGCCCTTCCCATCCTTGCTGCGAACCTGGCCAGGTTCGCCCCATCAAGTCCCTTCTCCCCGTTTCGTGCCAGAAACTTGCGCCAGCGAACCCGTTCAAACCCCAGATCTTCATTCGAGGGATCATGACATGGTTCAAGACCTGCCTGCTCAACTATTTTCACAAGATCCTGACGGCCAAGGGCCAGCAGGGGGCGAAAAACCCTGACCCCTTCGACTTCAGAAAAACTTTCCATGCCCCTAAGTCCGTTCAGTCCGCTGCCCCGGGCCAGGCGCATCAACACGGTTTCCGCCTGGTCATCCATGTGATGTCCGCTCAATAATATTCTTGCGCCATCCACCTCCATCTGTCTGCCGATCAATCCGTAGCGGGCCCTTCTTGCCGATACCTGCAAGCCGGTTCCGGGCTTTTTGCCACGCCAGACAAGGATCCTGTGTTCAAAGCCGAAATCAAGGGCTATATCCCTGACCTTTTCACATTCCGCCCCCGCTTCCGGGCGCAACCCGTGATCGACACTGTAAACGAAAACCTTCGGCCCCCTGATGCCGGCTCCAGAGCCCTGCAGCCAGTCCCTGACCAGGATCATCAGGGCCAGGGAATCCGTGCCCCCCGAAACCGCCAGCCCTATGGATTTCTCCCCGGCCACCGGATCAAAAAGCCGATCGCTCTCTCTGGCACAAAGTCCGGAATTTTCACTCAAGGTCCTTCTCGCAATCCTTGCTGATAAAATCGCAGTCGTCCCGACCCCATGATCCAGGCCACATCATCGCTTCCAAGGCACCAGGAGATTTTTCGGGAATGCTCCCAACTGCAATATCCGGCACCGCACGATATTCAAC
>WFPQ01000322.1 GCA_015487515.1 Hyphomicrobiales bacterium
GAGCCGGGAGCAACCCTGGTGTGCAGCCTGGTGCGCCTTGGAATGTGGAGCCCGGGCTCATGCAGGCCGCAATAGACAAAACCGGGGGCAAAGCCGGTGGCCAGAACGTGGAGCCTGGAACTGCTGTGGGCCTTGATGAAATCGCTGACGGACAGGGAGCACCGGGCAGCCGATTCTTCCAGGTCGGGCCCCAGAAGGCCGCCATATTTTACGGGGATGGAAAATTGCTGGGGTTTGAGGGGGGCGCTGCTTTTCATCCGGGCCAGGGCCATTCTGACCTGGCTGCAAAGGTCCATGAACGGGATTTCAGCCGGGTCATAGCGGACAAAAACCGAAACCAGGGTCGGGCAGACCTCAAGAACTCCGGGAATTCCGCCTGACTTGATGATCTGGGAGGCCAGAACCGCCCTGTGGTTGGTGGGGCCGTCCAGGCTGTCGCCAAACCTGGCCAGCAGCGCCCGGTCACCCAGGGGAGAAAGAAGAATCCGTGATTCTCCGGACTGGCCCTGCTCCCCTGAAAGCTGAGCGGAAAAATCGCTGGTTCCGTTCACTGCAACGCTCCCAAACCCTGTTGTATTTTCGATTCATAACTAGCGGCAAATAACGGGTTCGACAACAGGTATAAACGACCGGAGTCAAAAAGAAGTACCGCTTCAATTCACGGGACGACCGGCGGCTCCCGCCCTTGGGCACAATGGCATGAAAGTTATTGAAAAAAATTTTGCAAAATCACCTATTCGGGCCTGATGTCATTATAGTTTTTTGTGGCCGGGCGTCCCCAGAACAGAACCCAGAAATAGTTCAGCGTATAGGTGCCGGCGGTCTTGAACACCCCTTCCCCGCCAAGCCGGCGGCCAGAGGTGAGCATGGGGAGTTTGAAGGTCCATTTTACCGGGCCGACCTTGCTGAGGCGCACCGCTATGTCGGTATCGTCCCCATAAAAGGCGATGCTGGTGTCATAACCGCCGGCCTTGATCCAGGCGGTGCGGCGCATTACGAGATTGCCCCCCTGCACCATGGAGCCGGCCCGGAACACGAAACGGACCAGCAGGTAGACGAGGAATGAAAGCAAATAAAAGCAGCGGACCAGAAAGCGATTCCAGAAGGAAAGGTCATAATATATGTAGGGGCCGCTGACTGCCACCAGTTCCGGCTTCCTTTCGAATATGGAGCGGACCTTGTCGATCCAGCCCCGGGGCAGGATGGTGTCCGCGTCTATCACCGCAACGAATTCGGCCCTGGTGGCTTCAAAACCGGTGCGGCGGGCATAGGTGGGGCCCTTCTTTTTTTCAGACAGCACCCTGACCCCGGGAAAGGAGGAGGCGATCTTTCTGGTACTGTCGGTCGAAGCGTTGTCCACGACGATGATTTCCGCATCGATTCCGGATCGTTCCTTCTCGCGAATTACCGATTCAAGGCATGATCCGATCAGGTTTTCTTCGTTGTAGGCGGGAATGACAAAGGCAAGCTGCATGAAATACTCTTGATGGGTTTGACAGGTTCCGGTTTTTGGAACCGGAAGCACATCATTTAATTAGCAGGTTTTCATCTGCAAGGTAAGCCGGGCAATTTTTTGCATCTGACGGGGTCGTGTCCATGGACCGGTTCAAAAAAACGTGCGCAGGGGCATTGAGCCTGCTGTCCGGATATCGGGGCGGATGCAGGCGGTGACTGGTCTCAGGACTTGTGCGGGAATGGCCGCGTTCTGGCAGGGCGGAACGGGCCATGTCCTGTTCGCCATGTCCTGCTCGCCATGTCCTGCTCGCCATCTCCTGTTCGCCTGGTCTTGGGGCCCCTCCTCCCCCTAATTCCTGTTCTTTCCCAGCAGCCACAAGAAGAACATGCCCCCGACAAGGCCGGTTATGATTCCGACCGGCATTTCTTCGGGGGCCATCATGGTACGGGCCGCCATATCGGACCAGATCAGGAAAATTGCACCAAACAGGGCGGAAACCGGCAGGACCCTGGCATAATCGCCCCCAACCAGCATGCGAACGATATGGGGAACCATGAGGCCGACAAAGCCGATGATGCCGGAAAAGGCCACCATGACTCCGGTGATCAGGGCCCCGGCCACGAAAATTCCAAGGCGAAAACGGATAACGGCTATGCCAAGGGTGGCGGCGGTTTCGTCGCCTATGGTCATGGCGTTAAGGGTCCTGGAATTGAGCCAGAAATATGTGCCACACAGGCTGAAAATCACCAGGGGATAGATGAGTTGCGACCATTGGGCCAGTCCGAACCCGCCCAGCATCCAGAATACCACCGTCTGGGTGGCCCGGGGGTCTCCCAGGAAAATCAGCAGGTTGGCGCCGGACATCACGATGAAGGATACCGCGACCCCGGCCAGGATAAGGCGTCCGGCGCTCCTGGCCCCGGTGAACTGGGCAACGGCCAATACCAGAAAGGCAGCGATGAGGGCGCCGATGAATGCCATCAGGGGCACGGTCAGCAGGCCAAGGAACATGCCGGTATGGAGCAGGGCCAGGATGGCACCAAAGGCACCGCCGGAACTTATGCCCAGCAGGTGGGGGTCGGCAAGGGGATTGCGGGTAACCGATTGCAGGGTGGCTCCGACCAGGGCCAGCCCGGCCCCGACCAGGGCGGCCAGAAGGGTTCTTGGAAAGCGAATGTCCCAGATTATGGCCTCCTTGCCCCGGGACCAGGTGGGTTCGACCAGGCCGGGGCTGATCTTGTTGACCAGCACCCCCCAGATCGTTGACGGGGAAATGGAAATGGCCCCGACGCTTATGGCAATGGTTATCGAAAATGCCAGCAATGCAATCGCACCGATAACGGTCAGTGCCATTGCCGGGCTGGCCCGGCCTCTTGCGGGGCGTGCCGGTTTTTCCAGTATTGCAGGTGTTTCCGGATCAATCATTTTTTTCCAGCTGATTCATTTTCAGAAACAATCCTTTTCAAGGCCATCATTTTCCGGCGGGATCACTTTCAGGGGCGTCATTCAAGGGTGGTCACTGGCCCCAGAAGGCTTCGGCCAGGGTTTTTATGGCCCTGATGTTGCGCGGGCCGGGGGTGGCCTCGTTATACTGGAGCACCACGAAGCGATCGTTCTTTATGGCATCTATGTCGGAAAAGGCGGGGTTTTCCAGCAGAAAACGGCGTTTTTCCTCTGCGGTCACGCCCTCGTAATTGATGATGACTATTACCTGGGGGTTGCGTTCTATGACCGGTTCCCAGCCAATGCTGGCCCAGCTTTTTTCAAGGTCGTTCATGATGTTGATGCCCCCGGCCGCCTCGATCAGGGCATTTGGCATGGCATAAAGGCCGGCGGTAAAGGGGGCATCTTCCCCGCTGTCATAGACAAAGACCCTGAGCGGGCTGGCCCCGGTCTGCAGGTTTGCCAGGAAATCTTCCAGTTCGGCCTTGTAGTCGGCAACAAGTTTTTCGGCCCGCTCTGTAACGTGAAATATCTTTCCCAGGTTCAGCAGGTCGTTATACATGTCATCCACGCTGGCGGGGGGCTTGTCCATTATGTGAATGCAGCTTTCGGTCAGTTCGTAGACCTCTATGCCAAATGGAGCCAGGGTCTGGGGGGTAAGTTCGCCTCCGGCCTTGAGACCATAATTCCAGCCGGCAAAATAAAAGTCGGCGTCGGCCCCGATCAGAACCTCCTTGGTGGCATAGCGCGTGGCAAGTTCGGGAAGTTCGGCAATGTCGGCGCGAATTTCCTCATCCAGCGTGCGCCAGCCCGAAACTCCGGAATAGCCGGCCATGTTGTCCTGGAGGCCGAGCACGAGCATCATTTCGGTTATGTTGACATCGTTGGAAACGGCGCGGCGGGGCGGCTCGTCAAAGGTTATCTGGCGGTTGCAACTGTTTATGGTTACTGGTTCTGCAAGTCCCGGGGTGGCAAGCAGGGCGGCACCAAGGAAAAGGATGGTCCTGGTAGTGGCCCTAGCAGGTAAGGATATCTTATTCGGCAGGTTCACTGTTTTCTCCTGAAACAAGGTGGAAGGTAAGATGGCTCTGACCGCTGGGCTGCAGCGTCTGTCTGCGGGCCCTTATGTCAAAGGCGCGGGAAATCATGGTTTCGCTCAGGACCTTTTCGACCGGGCCGTGGCCAAGGGTGCGCCCCCCGGCCAGAACCAGCACGTCATCACTGTAGCTGGCAGCAAAATTGAGATCATGCAGGCTGGTTATGATGGTAAGGTCCAGGTCGCGGATCATGTGCAGGATTTCGAGCTGGTGGCGGATATCGAGGTGGTTGGTGGGCTCGTCAAGAACAAGGATCCGGGGCTCCTGCGCCAGGGCGCGGGCCACCATCACCCGCTGGCGCTCGCCTCCGGAAAGGGTGCCGAACATGCGGTTGGAAAAATCCAGCAGACCGAGCCGGTCCATAACCTGATCGATTATCTGCCCTTCCCGGGCGCCGGTTGAAACGAAGCCTGAACGGTGGGGGGTTCGTCCCAGTTCCACTATCTGGCGGGCGCTGAGGGCAAAGTCGGTGGGCTGCTCCTGCAGGACGGCCGCTATTCTTCTGGC
>WFPQ01000323.1 GCA_015487515.1 Hyphomicrobiales bacterium
CAGATGTGTATAAGAGACAGGATTACGCATTGTTCGATTTTGCCGTCAACAGCGGTCCGTCCCGCGCCATCAAGCATTTGCAGGCCCTGCTTGGTGTGGCAAGGGACGGGATTGTCGGTCCCGTAACTCTTGATGCCATAGGGCGTTTTTCATCCCGGAAGGG
Organism: Hyphomicrobiales bacterium; assembly: GCA_015487515.1. GTDB lineage: Bacteria > Pseudomonadota > Alphaproteobacteria > Rhizobiales > Devosiaceae > DROE01. Next base: position 164 of record WFPQ01000323.1, read on the forward strand.
AACGGGCGAACTCATCAGGGCCCTAAGCGATCGCCGCCTTGGATTTTTGCGCCGTCTTGCCGGTTTCAAGACATTTGGCCGCGGCTGGACCAGGCGGGTGGCCAGCGTTCGCCGGGTAGCCCTGGCCGCCGTTTCAGAGCCTGCAAAAGGCAGAAAAATCAATATCAGAAGGAGACCAGAAATGAACATTTTGTCCGGTTACAAAACATATATAATAGCAATCGCCATGCTGGTATCGGGGATTGGCCAGATGCTGGGAATTGACCTGCCCGGTTTTGACGGACAGGCATCGGGGCAATTGATATTTGAAGCCCTTGCCGTCCTTTTTCTTCGCCGTGGCCTTAAGAATGAAATTTCCAATGCCTGATCGTTGAATCTGTATTATGAGATAACGGATTGCCTGGAGCCATATATGGCATTACCGGCCATGATGAATCATCCGGATTGACTTGATATGAAGGTATATTCATGAAGATATATTCATATTGGGTTCATAGTAACTGGTTTATTTTGTCATCATGAAAAAGCTGACATTGAAAATTGGCTCACTGGCGCTGGCCGCTATCCTGGTATTGGGTGGCGGCCTGGGTGTTTCTTTTTCCCAGCCCGTTGGTTCCTGTATTGACAATCGTGCTATCGCTGCCGCTGCTGCCAGTGGTGTAATCCTGCCCTTGGTAGAGATCCTGCGCCGGGCCGGGGTCGGTCCCAGGGCCAATGTTTTGAATGTCAGGGTTTGCCGGATTCAGGGACAGCTTTATTACATGATAGATGTCTTGCATCCATCTGGAGTCGCGCGGAACTTGATTCTGCGTGCAAACGATGGCACCCCTTACGTTGCCGGATAGATGATTTGGGGGGAGGTCCAAGATGCGTATCCTTGTTGTTGAAGATGACAAAAACCTCAATCGGCAGATAAAGGAGGCCCTGAGTGATGCCGATTATGTGGTCGATGTGGCTTTTGACGGGGAAGAGGGGCATTTTTTGGGGGATACGGAACCCTATGATGCGGTGGTTCTTGATATTGGCCTGCCTCAGATGGATGGTCTTAGCGTGCTTGAGGCCTGGCGCCGCGACGGGCGTGACATGCCGGTTTTGCTTCTTACTGCCAGGGACAGGTGGAGTGACAAGGTTCAGGGCATTGATGCCGGGGCCGATGATTATGTCGCCAAACCCTTTCACATGGAAGAAGTGCTGGCCCGTATAAGGGCCCTGGTGCGCCGTGCTGCCGGTCATGCCTCCAACGAAATAGAGGTTCGTGGTGTCCGTCTTGATGTGGGGGCCGGCCGGGTGACGGTGGATGGCAAGGCCCTGCGCCTGACATCCCATGAATTCAGATTGCTGGCCTATCTCATGCATCACAAGGGCAAGGTGATTTCCAGAACCGAATTGACCGAGCACCTGTACGATCAGGATTTTGACCGGGACTCCAATACCATAGAGGTCTTTGTTGGCCGTTTGCGCAAGAAGCTGCCGGAAAACTGCATTGAGACGGTGCGTGGTCTTGGTTATCAGATCAACGATTGCTGATGCAAAAGGGGTCCATAGCCGCGCGCCTGTTCTGGCTTTCCAGCGCCTGGCTGGTAATCGCCCTGATTGCCACTGCCCTGTTGCTCAGCGACCTTTATTCCAGGGCGCTGGAGCGCTCCCTTGTCGAAACCCTCAATTTCAATCTTGAAACCCTCGTGGCCCGGACCCTTGAAGCGGGAAGTCCTGAAGTGCTTGGAGTGGAGGCGGCCGATCCCCGTTTCAACCGGCCCCGTTCCGGCTGGTATTGGCAGATCTCCGATCCCGATGGCGGCCTGTTCAATCTTTCAAATTCCCTTGTGGGCAGCCGGGTTCCGGAATTGCAGGCGGCCTTTGATGAGCAGAATTCCAGGACCGGCATTGCAAGGGATGCCTTTGGAACCCGTTTGCGCATTGTCGAGCGCAAGGTAAGCCTGCTTGATCTTGAATTCGTGGTTTCGGTAACCGGAAATCTCGACGATATTGCCAGTCTTGCCGGACAGTTTCGCGATCAGGCCCTTATCGTGCTTGGAGCGGTTGGGGCCATGATGGCCATGATGAGTGCACTGGTTGCCCGGGTTGCCCTGCGCCCGGTGGGCAAGCTTGCCCGGGCCATAGAGCGGGTCAGGTCGGGAAGTGCAAAAAAGGTCGAGGGAAGTTATCCGCTGGAACTTACTCCCCTGGCCGACGAATTGAACGAGTTGCTGCGCTCCAATACCCAGATCGTGACAAGGGCAAAGAACCAGGTTGGCAATCTGGCCCATGGTCTTAAAACCCCTCTTGCTGTTCTCAAGAACGAGGCGGAGGGAAAGTCGGACAGCCTGTCCCTGGTGGTTGCTTCTGAAGTTGAAAAAATGAATGCGCAGGTAAAGACCTATCTGGACCGGGCCCAGATGTCTGCGCGATCTGCAATCATAGGCTCAAGGGTTGATACGGTTAAAACCGTGAGCCGCCTTATTCGCGTGATGCAGAAGCTCCATTGTGAGAAAAGTCTTGAATTGCAGGTGCCAGAAGATGAAATCATCTGGTTTCAGGGGGATGGGGGCGACCTGGAGGAAATGGTTGGAAATCTTTTGGACAATGCCTGCAAATGGTCAAAAAGGAATGTTGTGGTCAGCATAGGGTCGATTAAGGATTCAAGGCAGGGGAATGTCATTATTTCTGTTAAGGATGACGGCAGGGGCTTGACTGAAGAAGAGATGGAGTCTGTTCTTGAGCGTGGAGTTCGACTGGATGAAAAAACTGTCGGCAGCGGGCTTGGGCTGGATATAGTCAAGGAAATCGTTGATATTTACGGCGGCAGTTTCTTGTTGCAAAATCGTGAGGATGGCGGGCTTTGTGCCACGTTGAAACTGCCCCTGGCCAAGTAGCAGCTGACAAGTAGCAGTTCGGAAGCAGGGTAATGGAAGCATGCGTGAAGAGATTTACCCGTTAAAACTGGCCTTGGGCCCAATGATGGAAGTTTTGTTATGAATTTTGTAAAATACCGCAACCTGCTCGTACCGGCCCTGGTGCTTGTGGTTGCCGCGTGTTCCCGCACGGCGGTTCAGCCTCCCCAGCAGTCAACTCTTCCTGTGCCTGATGCCGCGCAGCAGGTTGCTTCCCTGACCAATCCGGATCGGATTTACAACCAGTCCATAGAAATAGAGAATTTTGTTTCTCCGGCAGCTTTTGCAAAGATGAATGAGACTGACAAGATCGAAGCGGCAAGCGCCCAGTTTTTTGCCCTCCAGTTCGGCCGTCCGGGCGCCCCGAGAAACTGGAAGAGTCCGACCGGCATCACCGGCAGCATAACTGTTGGCCCCTTTGTCAGGGTCAATGACCTGAATTGCCGGGAGTTTACGAA
>WFPQ01000324.1 GCA_015487515.1 Hyphomicrobiales bacterium
TCTATGATCGTCCCGGGGCCGGATTCCGGGCCCTTTCCTCTCCGGCTGCCAGTTATCTGAAAAAATTCCGCATTGATGAAAGGGATGCCGGCATAATTTCGTTTTGCAGGCCGCCCGCCTGGATATATCTGGGCGGGCTGACCAGCGAAATCTCTTCCAGCCGGATCCGGCAAAATTTTTCATTTGGCAAAATGCCCCTTGCCTGAAACCGCAGTTGGGCGCATATGTTGGGCACGGGACCCGGCAACGGGAACGGAACATTGAATCGGAACGACTTGTAAAATCAGGATGAACTGCAAAAAACTGCTTTATGAAAAAACATACCACGACAGACAAATCCGGCCCCGGACAGGATGCGGGGCAAATATCCATGATCGATCTGGTAATTGCCAATCTTGAAGATGCCAAGGCCCAGGATATCGTTGCCATAGACATGATTGGCAAGTCCCCCATGTCGGATCACATGGTGATAACCTCGGGCCGTTCCCAGCGTCATGTGGGGGCCATTGCCGACCAGGTTTCAAGGGCCCTGAAGAACAATGGTTTCAAGAGTCCCCGCATCGAGGGAATGCCCAATTGTGACTGGGTCCTGGTGGACGGGGGAGATGTCATAATCCACATTTTCAGACCCGAGGTTCGCGAATTCTATAATCTTGAAAAAATGTGGCAGGGTGAACTTGCTTCCGAACAGTCCGAAATGCCCTGAGGATGCGGCTGGTCATAATCGCGCCGGGAAAGATGAAGGACGGGCCCGAACGTGACCTGGCCGAGCGCTATCTTAAACGGGCCCGGGCCGTGGGCAGGTCCCTGGGTATAAGGGATGTTGAAGTCATTGAACTTGTCGAATCCCGGGCCAGGTCTTCGGAGAGCAGAAAAAGGGAGGAGGCGCAGAAAATTCTTGCCGCCATTCCCCCGGACAGCCGTCTGACAGCTCTTGATGAGAGGGGGGCGGGCCAGTCAAGCAAAAAATTTGCCAGGCACATCGCCCGGAACATGGAAGATGGCTGCCCTTCCATGGTTTTCATCATCGGCGGGCCAGATGGTCTTGACGGGGGAATATTGGAGCGTTGCCATTCGGTTCTGGGCCTTTCCCCCCTTACATGGCCCCACCAGATCGTTCGTGTCCTTCTTAGCGAACAGATTTATCGGGCCATGACCATTCTCGGGGGACATCCCTATCACCGTTCCTGAAATCAACTGCAAAATCAATCAACTTCAAATTTGGCCCGGTCACTTGTATCAAATGGTTCTATTGGCCTTAAATACGTCTATATTGGGCTCTTGTTCTATTGATTCACGTTCATGACAAGTGATCCGCAAATGCCGTTTTCTCAATTTTCAGACAGCAGGAAACTTCCGGCTCTTGGCTCGGTCCTTGCTGCTGTCCTGGTGATTGCGTTACTGGGCGTGATCTGGCCCGGTGTCTTATGGGCGGGATATTCGGGGGCCCTTGCCCAGGCAGGCCCGCAAGACGATCCGGGGGGGCAGGGACCGATCACTCAAACTCCGGCAGAGGTCGAGGCCCGGCTGGCAGGAATTCTTGAGGAGATAACCCTTTCGGAACAGCGCAAGGAACAGCTCCGGGCCGAAATGGAACAGATGGAAGGGGATCGCAATCGCCAGAATGCCGCCCTGATTGCGGCGGGCCAGCGGATCAGGCTGGTCGAAACGGAAATTTCGGATATCGAAAAACGACTGGGCATATTGCTGGAAAGCGAAAGCAGGATACTGGCCCGGCTTGAAAGTTCCAGTGCGGAGATTTCCAACCTGCTGGCCGCCTTGCAGCGCATTTCAAAAAATCCTCCCCCGGCCCTGATAATAGATCCTTCCGATGCCTTGAGTTCGGCTCGTTCCGCTTCGATTCTTTCTTTGGTTCTGCCGGACATGCGGCAGCGGGCCGAGATCATAGTTGCAGATCTCAATCAACTGGAAGCCACCAAAAACCGGGTCCTGGAAGAAAGGCAGCAGCTTTCGGAACGTTTTTCCTCATTACTGGAGGAGCAGTTGCGCATAGCCACCCTGATCGAGGCAAGAAAACTGGGAATGGCAAGGGTAGGGGATGACCTGGCGGCAGAGGAGGCCCTGGCCGGGCAACTGGCAAGGGAGGCCACCTCCCTGGGCGAACTGGTTGAAACGCTGAAACAACGGATTGCCAGCATTTCAGAGGCGGCGGAGGCGGCCGATGCGGCTGACAGTCTGCAGAGTGCGGATGGTTTGGTTCCTGATCCTGAGGCCGTTCTTGCTGCTCTGGCCGACACCAACCGAACCAGCCCGGCAATTCCCTTCATTTCGGCCAGGGGATACCTGACCATTCCCGCTGCCGGGGTCGTGGTCAATGAATTTGGAGACAATGACGGATTTGGCGGCATTTCCCAGGGAGTTTCGATCGTGACCCGGGCCGATGCCCAGGTTGTTTCTCCGGCCGATGGCTGGGTCATGTACAAGGGACCATATCTGAATTATGGACAGATAATAATACTGAATCCGGGAAATGATCATACCATTCTGCTGGCCGGGCTTGAAACCGTCGATGTGGAATTGGGGCAGTTCGTCCTGATGGGGGAGCCGGTTGGCAGCATGGGATCACGAACAGTTGGCCGGACCATTGCAACAAGTGCTGGTGTCTTGCAGCCAACCCTTTATATTGAATTTAGAAATCAGGACAAGGCACTGGATCCGGCTCCGTGGTGGGCCGAAAGCCCGGTGCAGAACCAGGCTCAAGCCCAACTCCAGAGTGGATAGAATTCTTATGCGTCCAAACCGATTTGCAGAACCAAGAATTGCAGAACCAAGAATTGCAAGATCAGGCCCGGGGCTTTTTGCCGGATTTTCTGGAGACAAGCTGATTCCGTCCCTGTGTCTGGCCGTCGTCATGATGTTCCTTGCTCCTGCGGGGGCCCTTGGCCAGGCAGACAGCGGACAGACCCTGGAAGAGTCGGTGGCCCGCAGCCCGGAAGAAGTCTATTCCTATCTCAGACTTTTTGGTGAAGTGTTCGACCGCATAAGGGAAGAATATGTGGACGTGCCCGATGAAAAGGAACTGATCCAGGCGGCAATAAAGGGAATGCTGACATCCCTTGATCCCCATTCGGATTATCTCACGCCTGAAAACCGCGATGCGGTTCTTCAGGATACGGCCGGGGAATTTGGCGGCCTTGGAATTGAAC
>WFPQ01000325.1 GCA_015487515.1 Hyphomicrobiales bacterium
CTGGAATGCCGGCCATATTCTTGGCTCTGCCTCCATCGAGGTGGAGGTCATGGACGAGGATGACAAGGCAATCCGCCTGCTGTTTTCCGGTGACATAGGTCCTGATGAAAAGGTGTTTTACCGGGAACCCGATGCTCCGGCCGGGTTTGACTATATCCTGTGCGAGAGCACCTATGGGGGAAGAAAACGCGATGATTATACCCTGAAAGAGCGTCGCAAGGCTCTTGAGGACGAAATAAACCGGGCCCTGCATCGCGGTGGCAACCTTGTCATTCCCGCCTTTGCCGTGGAGAGAAGCCAGGAACTGCTCCATGACATAGGGGCACTGATCAAGTCCGGCAGGATCAGGCCCGGCCGGGTGTTCCTGGATTCTCCGCTGGCCAGCCGGGTCACCGCCATCTACAAGAAGAATGCGGCCATGTTCGCCGATGTCCGCCTCGATGCCGGCGAACTGTTTTCCAACAAGCTGTTTTCCATTGTTGAATCGGTTCAGGAATCCAAGGACATCAACAAGATCAGGGGCGGGGCGATCATTCTTTCCGCTTCCGGCATGTGCGATGCCGGAAGGATCAAGCATCACCTGAAAAACAATATTTCCCGCCCCGAGGCAACGGTGCTTTTTGTCGGTTATCAGGCCACGGGAACCCTTGGCAGCATCATTCAGTCGGGCAAGGACCGGGTCAGGATCCATGGCAGCCATTATCCGGTGCGGGCCCAGATCAGAACCATTGGCAATTATTCGGCCCATGCCGACCATGATGAACTGATTGCCTGGGTTTCGGAACGCCTGCCCGCCCATGGCGCCCTGTTCCTCACCCATGGGGAAGACGGTCCGAGACAGGCCATGCGCAAGGATCTGAAGAAGCTTGGCCTTGAGGAAGAACAGATAATCGCCCCGGTCCTTGACCAGGGATTTGAACTCACCGCTTCCGGAATTGCTTCGGTCAGCGAGCCCGATCGCCAGCGCATCGATCCCGAGCAGCTCGTCGATGACTGGGGCAATCACTATGCGGCATTTTCCCTGGCCCTTGGCCGCAAGCTGGACGAGGCGGTTTCGGACCGCCAGCGCCTGCAGATTCTGCGCCAGCTTGAAAAGACCCTGAAGGGACACTGATTTTCCTGCCCGCCGGGCAGAGCCGGATTGGCACAATTTCCATTCACGGGGATTTTCTGCGCCCTGATCCGTCAGGGTCAGCGGAGCCGGCATGACCCGTGCGGGGGTCTTTTGCCGTCTATTCATGATGATTCATCAGTATCCGCGATATTCATCATCAAGGTGCAACCCTGCCCCTTTGGCCGGATCCCGGCCCGGTTCATCTGCCCCGGGCAAGGATTTTCTGTCCGTTGCCGGGCAATGCCTGCCCGCCCCGGCTGCCCTTCATTATCCTTATGCCCTCGTCAAGATTTCTGATGAAGGTAATCTTTTCATGTTCGATTTCATCTTCATCTTCATGTTCATTGCCATGGCCGTATCTGCTGCCAGGGGTTCTTTTGTACTTTCTGGCGGGCCTGGTTATCACGGCCCGGCAGGGGCCGAAATAGTCCCGGGTTTCACAATAGGTGATCGGTTTTCCCAATTGCATTGCCAGCCGGGGCGCAATGGTTTTTTTTGTAAAAGGGGGCAGGACGATGTCATCGAACCCCAGCTTCAGGCATTTCCTTATCAGTTCCGGATTGGCAACCTCGGTAAAGCCCACCAGGGGCGCAAACCTTATCCTGTTGTTGCGGCTGTTTCTTATCAGCGAAGTCGTGGCCTTGAGGTTGGTTTCCCTGCATTCAAGGGCAACCAGGAAAAAACAGACGGGAGTTCGCTTGCTCTGCTGTTCGGCCATGGCAAGATTCCTGAAATTCAGGACGGCAAAAAAATCCATGTCACCGCACAGATCGGTCAGTCCGCGGGCGCAGTTCTGTGCAGATCCAACTATGAAAGCAGTGGCATTGTTATTGATCGTTCCTGCCTCCTTGCGAATTCAGGGCGGCATAGTCGAACATTATTAAAGCAGGGTTACATAATGGTTTAAACCCTGCCCCCGGGGAGAAAATTTCTGCTGCGTCCCATTCATCCGGCATGGTGGCAATGCCCCCCTGCCCACTCCCTCGGGCCTGGGGCGGGTTCTTGACAGAAATTCATTTTTGACCATTTGATAAAAAAATAATTTTGCGCTAGCCTGTCCCAATC
>WFPQ01000326.1 GCA_015487515.1 Hyphomicrobiales bacterium
GCTATGAAGCTGTTGATTTCAACTGAAACCGGCACATCATGGCAAATCAGGACAACAATCCGAAGGGCAACAGGCCCAAAGGCTCGCAAGCAGGGAGCAGGGAACCAAAGGGCAGCACCCCCCCGGGCAGCCACTCTCGGGCAGACCCGTCACATGCCGGGCAAGAACAGGCAGGGCAAGAACAGGCCGGGCAAGAACAGGACAGACAGTCCGAAGAACCTTCTCCCAGGGAAATTTTCAAGAGCCGTTTCATTTCCCTGCTCGCCGACCTGGGGAAAAACGCCACCAGGGACCCCGAAACCATCTGGCTCATAGGCTCCCTTGCCGGCAGCATTCTTGCCGATACCAAGGCCCCTTCCTGGCCGGCCCTGAAATCCTCCCTTTCTGCCCAGGGCTATGATGGCCTGCTGGAGTCCCTGAAGAACCAGGGCAACCGTCTTGCCGAAGAAGGCGAGCACAAGTCCGCCTATGCCGTCCAGACCATAGCCATCTCCATAGTCGCCCCCACCATGGCCGATGACGAGCACATTGCCACGGGCAACGAACTCCTTGACAAGATGATTGCCGACGCCGTTGACTTTTACCACAAGCACCCGGTTTCAAAGGCACCGGACTGATTTGACACTCCCCGAGCCCTTCTGCAATCATGATAAGACAGGAACCATGAAATGATTTCCGGCCTTGCTTCATTGGTTTTCATTCCCCTTCTTGCCGTCTCCATGGTCCACATGGCCTGGGCCTTTGGCGCCACCTATCCGGTCAAGGACGAAAAGATGCTGGCCCGTACCGTGGCCGGTTTCAAGGACATTGAAAAAATGCCTCCCCGCCTTGCCTCCTTTGCCGTTTCCCTGCTGGCATTGGGAGCCGGTATCTGGGGGCTTGCCCTGACCGATCCCAGCACCAGCATCATTCTTACCGCCGGTGGAATTTTGCTGGCCCTGGCCTTTCTGGGCCGTGGAATCATCGGCTATACCAGGCGCTGGCGGGAACTGACCCCGGAGGAGCCCTTTGCAACCCTTGACAAAAAAATCTATTCTCCTCTCTGCCTGTTTCTCGGTGCCGGTTTTTTGACCCTTTCCGCCCTGAGAATTTTCTGAGCCGGGTCAGAACCAGCCCATGAAAGACGACCAGCGACAAAAAATCATCATAGACACGGATCCCGGCCAGGACGACGCCGTTGCGATATTGCTGGCCCTGGCCAGCCCGAAAGAGCTCGATGTCCTTGCAATAGTTGCCGTGGCCGGCAATGTGGGCCTGAAACAGAATGCCCTTAATGCCCTAAAGATCGTGGAACTTTCGGGGCGCACCGACATACCTGTCTATGCGGGTTGCGATCGCCCCATCAGGCGCAGGCTGGTAACGGCAGAACACGTGCATGGCAAGACCGGACTCGACGGCCCGTCCCTGCCCGAACCCCGGATCGGGCTGCAACCGGTCCACGGCGTCGATTTTATGATTGAAACCCTGCTGGCATCCCAGGGGAAACAAATAACCCTTTGCGCCCTTGGTCCCCTGACCAACATCGCCATGGCCCTCGCAAAGGCCCCGCAAATTGCCGGCAGGATCAAGCGGATAGTCCTGATGGGCGGCGCCTCCTTCGAGGGCGGCAACATAACTCCGGCCGCCGAATTCAACATTTACGTGGACCCCGAAGCCGCCGACATGGTATTAAGTTCCGGGGTGCCCATAACCATGATACCCCTGGATGTCACCCACCAGGCCCTGGCCACGAAACCCCGCCTCGGGGCCATCGGGCAGCTGGGCAACAGGACCGGTTCGGCCGTCCTTGAAATGCTGACCTTTTCCGAACGTTTCGACCTGGAAAAGTACCAGTGGGACGGCGCCCCCCTGCACGATCCCTGCGTAATAGCCCGCCTGCTCGAGCCGGACATTTTCGAAGGGCGCCTGATAAATGTCCGGGTGGAGGTGGCCAGCGAACTGACCCGCGGCATGACCGTTGCCGATTACTGGGCCGTTACCGGCAGAAAGCCCAATGTGGAATATCTGCGCCACCTTGATGCCGACAGGTTTTTTTCCCTGCTCACCGAACGCCTGGCCAGGCTGCCCTGACCCGGCCCGGCTTCCCCAACGCACCCCCGAAACCATGAATCCCAAGATCACGGCCCCTGACCAAAAACCGGTCCCGGCCAGACCCCCAAGGCCCAATATCCA
>WFPQ01000327.1 GCA_015487515.1 Hyphomicrobiales bacterium
CCTATGGTGTTGACCAAATGCATCGCTTATGAACACATTCGACGAATTAAGGTTTTGGGGGATGCACTTGTCCGTTGATTCAATAGTCGAAGTAAGCAGGGTTTCAAAGAAATTTGGCGGTTTCCTTGCCGTCAATGACTGTTCGCTGCAGGTTGCAAGGGGTTCGATAACCGGCCTGATCGGTCCGAACGGGGCTGGAAAAACCAGCCTTTTCAACATGGTGGCGGGTACCACCATTCCCAGCGAGGGAAAGATTTTTTTTGACGGGGAAGATGTGACGGGACTTGCCCCGCATGTTCTGTTCGGGCGCGGCATGTTGAGAACCTTTCAGATAGCCCACGAGTTTTCCCACATGAGCGCCCTGGAAAATCTGATGATGGTGCCCGGCGATCAGCCGGGAGAGCATCTGCTTGATGTCTGGCTTCGCCCTTCTTTGGTGCGCGACCGGGAGCTGGAGGTGCGCCAGAGGGCAAATGACGTGATTGATTTCTTGAAGCTGGGTCATATCAAGCACGAACTGGCCGGCAACCTTTCGGGGGGGCAGAAAAAACTGCTGGAACTGGGCCGTACCATGATGGTGGAGGCCAGGCTGGTTCTGCTCGACGAGGTTGCCGCCGGGGTGAATCGCACCCTGCTCAAGGACCTTGCCCACAATATCGAACGCATGAACAGGGAACTGGGCTACAGCTTTTTTGTCATCGAGCACGACATGGACCTGATCGCAAGGCTTTGTGATCCGGTGATAGTCATGGCCCAGGGACGGGTGATTGCCGAGGGTCCAATGGAGGAAATACGCCGGAATCCGGAGATAATCGAGGCGTATTTCGGTGCACCGGCGGAGGTGGTCTGATGGCACTGGTGGAGCTTGAAAATGTCGAGGCGGGATATGGGGGGGCGCCGATTCTGAAAGGTATCAGCATGGAGATCGATGCCAGTGACATAGGGGTCATCGTCGGTCCGAACGGGGCCGGCAAGTCGACGGCCCTGAAGTCCATATTCGGCCTGCTAAAGGTCAGTTCCGGAGCAGTTATATTCAATGGCGAGAACATAACCAACTCCCTTCCCGACAGGCTGGTGCCAAGGGGGCTGAGTTTCGTTCCCCAGGAATATAATGTATTTACCAGCATGAGCGTGCAGGAAAACCTGGAGATGGGGGCGTTCATTCGAAGGGATGATTTTTCCGACACCCTTGTTTCGGTCTATGACATGTTCCCTCCTCTGAAGGAAAAGCGCAACCAGCCGGCAGGAGAACTTTCGGGCGGGCAGCGCCAGATGGTTGCCATGGGGCGGGCACTGATGAGCCAGCCCAGGCTCCTGCTGCTGGACGAGCCCTCGGCGGGCCTGTCGCCGCGCTATATGCGGGAGATCTTCGAACAGATAATAAAGATCAATGATTCCGGGGTCGGCATACTGATGGTCGAACAAAATGCCCGCCAGGCACTGGAGTTCGCCTCGCGGGGATTCGTGCTGGCCAATGGCAAGAACAGGTTTTCCGGTTCGGGGCGCGAGTTGCTGGAAGACCCGGAAGTGGCAAAAAGTTTTTTGGGCGGATAGAATGAACGAACTTATTTTCTTCGTGAACAAGGTCCTGGTCTCGGGAATGGTGCTGGGTTCCATTTATGCGCTCGGGGCGGTGGGCATAACACTGATATTCGGCATATTGCGCTTTGCCCATTTTGCCCATGGGGACCTGATGACCCTTGGAGCCTTCATAACCTTTGTGCTGACGATCATGGCCGCATCCCTGGGCATTGCCGCCCCGGTTCCCATGGCAATACTGATGTTGCCGCTGGCCATGGTGATAGCGGCGCTTTTGTCCCTTGGTATCGACAAGGGGTTTTATGCTCCCCTGCGTGACAGGGGGGCAAAGCCCGTTACCCTGCTGATCGCCTCCATTGGCGTTACCCTGATGATCCAGGGGCTGATAAGGCTGTTTTCGGGGGTTTCGACCCGAAGTTTTTATGCGGACACCCCCAAGCAGATTTTTCGTATCGACATGTCATTCATCGGGGCCAGCCGGCCAGTCGTCATTACCGAACCGCAGCTATGGATGGTCGGACTTACCGTAGTGGCGGTGTTGTCGCTGCACTTGTTTTTGACCAGGTCAAGGCTGGGCAAGGGCATGCGGGCCATGGCTGACAATGCGGACCTGGCGCAGGTTTCGGGCATAAATACCAAGCTGGTGGTGCGGGTTACCTGGATAATCGCCGGTTCGCTGGCTTCTCTTGCGGGCACCATGCTGGCTCTTGATGTCACGCTGAAACCCGACCTGGCCTTCAATATAATCCTGCCCATATTCGCCGCCGCCATAGTTGGTGGCCTGGGCCAGTCCTACGGGGCGATAGCGGGGGGGTTCCTGGTCGGTTTCGCCGAAACCATGGCAGTATTCAACTGGGCAATATTGCTGCGGCCCTTCAGGGGCGCATTGCCCGAGTGGATACCCGGTGACCTTTCCATAGTTCCTACCGAATACAAGTTAACGGTGGCCTTTACGATCCTGATCATCGTGCTTCTGGTCAGGCCCACCGGGCTGTTCAAGGGGGTTTCATCATGATCCGGCGCGCGGTTCTTCTGTATTTCGGACTGGCAGGCCTCATAATACTGGTCGGGCTGGTCATGGGGGCGCCATTCACGGTGCGGCTGACGGTCGAGGCCCTGGCGTTTTCCCTGGTGGCCCTGGGGCTCAATATCCAGTGGGGATATGGGGGGTTGTTCAATTTCGGGGTCATGGGTTTCATCATGTTGGGCGGATTTGCCGTTTCCGTGATATCGGTTCCCCTCAACATGGATTTCTGGAATTCCCAGGGGCCCTTCATGCTGCTGAAGGCCATGATTGCCATGGGAATTGGGGCATTGCTGATAATGGGGGCCAACAGGCTGAACAGGATTGGAGTCTCGCCCCGCTGGCATCGCACGGCCCAGGCGGCGGCCTGGATTTTTGCCTATATCATATATCGCTCCCAGATCGATCCGGCGGCCCGGTATATAGAGGCGGAAGCCGGCTATGTGGGGGGGCTGGGCCTGCCGGTGGTTTTCGGCTGGCTGTTTGGCGGCCTGCTTGCGGCGGGCATCGCCTATATCATCGGCAAGATTGCCCTCGGCCTTAGAACCGATTACCTGGCCATTGCAACCATCGGCATTTCCGAGATCATAAGGGCGCTGATAAAGAACATGGACTGGCTGACAAGGGGAACGCTGACGGTCTCGCCGATACCATGGCCGGTGCCGCTGCCCCAGGACTACCAGGCCTGGGGGGTGGATGGCTCGCTTTCATTCATTTATGCCCGGGCCGGCTACCTGGCGGTGGTGCTGTTGGTGCTCATGGTGGCCCTGTTCCTGATCCAGAGGGCCTATGGGGGACCATGGGGAAGAATGATGCGGGCCATTCGCGACAATCATGTTGCGGCGGCTTCCATGGGCAAGGATGTGAAATCCAGGCAACTGGAAATATTCATTTTCGGATCGATCCTGATAGGTATCGGCGGGGCGATCCTGACCTCGTTTTCCCAGATATTCGATCCGGGCGGCTATCAGCCGATCAATCACACTTTCATAATCTGGGTCATGGTCATAGTCGGGGGAGCGGGAAACAATTTCGGAGCCCTGTTCGGAGGGGTGTTCATCTATATAGTGTGGGTGCTTTCCGAGCCGGTCAGCCAGGCGCTGTTTCTTAACATTTCCCAGTTTTCTCAAGGCATGGGCTGGGGAGAAATTCCCGATATCGAAAGCCGGTCGCTGCAGATGCGGGTTTTCGTGCTGGGGCTGGTGATCACCTTTGCGCTCAGATATGCGCCAAAGGGACTGATACCCGAGGTCATCCAGCGGCACGGGGATGATTCCAGACCTTCGGGCGGAGTCAAGTGAGCATGCAGGTGAACGGGCAGGGGGCATGGTGCCGGACGGGCAAGGGCAGGTTTTTCTTTCAGGGGATGGGTTTGCTCATGGGCTGGCCCGCTGCCCCGTCAGGGGTGACTGGCGCCAGGTAG
>WFPQ01000328.1 GCA_015487515.1 Hyphomicrobiales bacterium
GACCCGACCACAGCCGAAACCCTTAAGTTTCTTCTTCAGACCGTGGATGACAATCCTGAAGCACTTCAGGTCGTATTGGATCAGCTAAACGACATCACCCGATAGCTATAAAGATGAACCTGTCACTTTGAAGAAAGGCCGGGGATCTCCCCGGCCTTTTATTGAAATAAATTCGGCCAGGCCGCACTTCGGATTTTCCTGTCAAGATTCTGTCGGGAAATTTCGTCGAGCGTAAACATCAGTTCAACTTTCAGATCTGCCAGCGCCAGATCCTGCACCGTGCCAAACTGGGCAGCGGTGGAAAAAACACAGAGATGGTTTTTTCTCCGATTTTGAATCTGGCTGGGATACCCGCTTGCGAACGATCAACTTCCAGATCATCACCATCCTGCAAATATCGCTCGGTCAGACTTTTTTCCAGTTCCTCTAACCGCCGGTCACCTCCAATGGCCAAAAGCTCGGCCCGCACCCGCTCCGATGCCAGCCCGATCGTTTCATCCCGGTTGACAGTTGCCGAACCCTCTTTTGGCTGTTCTGCCAAAACCTGCTAAATGGCCCCGCGCATGCCAGTGTTGAAATAAATTATCTGCGGGGCCACAAAATGACGCCAGAAAAAACCATAGCCACGATAGAAAAAATCAAACGGGATCACCCGAATAATCTGATGGCCAGGTTTTTTGATGCAGACTGGTTTGCAGGGTTGAATCAGAATGATCAGCAGCGACTGAAAAACATCATCAATACCGGCATAAAAAACCCGTCCAGCCAAATGGGTGCCTATGCCATGCAAGCGGATGACTATGAACATTTTTCTCATCAGTTTGACCCGATGATCCGGGCATTCCATGCCTTACCTGATGCAACACCAATCTGCCAGACCAATGACTGGGACACCGCCAGAACCCGGTGTGACCTTGCAAAAATCGATCCGGCTCTAAGCCGGATTTCCATGCGGGTTCGGGTAGCCCGCAATTTTTCCATCTTTCCCCTGCCCGGTGCCATGGACAAAAACCAGCGCATGGAACTTGAACAGATGATGATAACTGCGTTTCAAAGTCTGATCTTGCGACCCGGTTTTGGCGGCAGGTACCTCTCCCTGACCCCCGGAACCGCCAACACCATAAATGATGAAGAATATTCCCGCCGCGTTGCTTCGGGCCAGATGTTCAAGAACATGAGCAACGACAGATATCTGCGTGCGGCAGGAATTTCTGCCGACTGGCCCCATGGGCGCGGCATGTATGTTTCCCAAAAAGAAGATTTCATCATCTGGGTGGGAGAAGAAGATCACCTTCGCATAATGGCCATGCATACCGGGAGCAACCTTAATCAACTGTTTGAACGCCTGCATGGGGGGCTGGAACTGATCAGCAATCTGCTTCCCCCCTTTGCCATGTCGTCCAGATATGGCACCATTGCCTCATGCCCCACCAATCTGGGCGCCGGCATGCGGGCTTCCTTGCACATGAAACTGCCAAAGCTTTGTGCCGTCGGTCCCGGCCTTGAATATCTCACGAACGAGGCAAAAACCCTCGGCCTTGCCGTACGCGGCGCAGGAGGCGAACATTCCGGCCCTGGAAAAGGCGGACTGGTGGATATCTCCCCCTCGGCCCGCCTTGGCGTCACCCAGGTGCAGATCATGCAAAAACTTCATGATGGCATTGCCGCATTGTGGGCTCTGGAAAAAGGCAATGGCAATTAAATAAAAACCTTGATACCTTGCGAAAGAATATGGCCGATTTCGTCAGATAGTTGCGCTGCCACTGCCTTGATCCTGGCGGATTTTCTTGAATCTTCATTGGTCAGCACCCAGACATCAAACGGAATCTTTCCGAACGGGCTGCCAGGCCTTTTTGGCAGCCCTGATTCCTGCAGTCCTTAACCACGGCTTCTGGACCAGATCACCAAAACCGGCCGCGCCGGTCTTTAAGAATTACTTTTGCTGCATTATGGCCCGGCACGCCGGTCACCCCACCCCCCGGATGGGTTCCGGCCCCGCACATGTAAACTCCATCTACCGGGGTGCGATAGGATCCCATTCCAAGCACCGGCCGAGCGCTGAACAATTGATCAAGGCTCATGCGACCGTGAAAGATATCACCGCCAACCAGCGCAAATTTTTCCTGCAAATCCAATGGGGAAAGCACCTGCCGCCCCAAGATTGAAGCAGTAAAGCCCGGCGCATGCTTTTCAACGGTTGCAATGATATGATCGGCGGCAGGTTCGCGCTCATCCTCCCATTTGCGCCCATCCGGCAATTCAAAACTGAACTGCTGGCAAAACAGGCTGGCCACATGCTTGCCAGCCGGGGCCAGGCTGTCATCCAGCACTGAAGGGATCAGCATTTCAATCACCGGCTCCTCAGACCAGCCGTTCTTTCGGGCACTCAGCCATGCCTCATCCATGTACTCAAGACTCGGGGCAATTATTATTCCCGCGCTCAAATGGTCCTCTCCCGCCGGAGCATTGGTGAAACGGGGCAGCCTGTCCAGCGCTACATTCATGCGAAAAGTGCCGGAATGGGATCGGTAATTTCTGATTTTCCCAAGCACATTTGCCCCAACCGCCTGCCGGTCCAAAAGTTTTTCGAACAGGATTTTCGGATGCACGCTGGCCGCAACTATCGGTGCTGAAAATTCTCCCCTTGTGGTTTCAACCCGCTTGATCTTTCCGGCCTCTTCGACAATTTTCTCAACCTTAACATCGGTTGATATTTCCACCCCCAGTGCTTCACATGAGCGCCCCATGGCCTGTGTGATTGCACCCATGCCCCCGATTGCATGCCCCCAGGCCCCCTTGATGCCATTGGTCTGGCCAAACACGTGATGCAGCAGGACATAGGCCGATCCCGGCTCGAACGGCGAAGCAAAATGGCCCACCACCGCGTCAAAGCCAAACAGGGCCTTTACCGTTTCATTCTCGAAATACTGCCCAAGGATTTCCGCCGCCGACTTGGTGAAAAAATCCAGCAGATCCCCCTGCACGTCGACATCCAGCCGATTGACTATGGAGCCGACTTTTAGCAGTGCCAGCAGGTCACCAATTCCCCCACCGGCATTTGGCGGGGCAAGCAGTATCAACTGGCGGATACATTCCACCACTCTTTCCAGTGCGGCCTCGTATTTCGGCAGATTTTCAGCGTCCCTCCTTGAAAAACGGGCAATTTCCCTTGCGCTCAACCCATCCCGTCCGGCCATCATATAACCGTCTTGCAGGGGCAAAAAATTGTCGATCTTGCGCAGGACGATCCTTAGCCCGAACCTGTCCAGTTCCATGTCCCTGATGATTTCGGGCTGCAACAGGGAAACCGTATAAGAGGCAACCGAATTGGAAAAACCGGGATGAAATTCCTCGGTGATCGCAGCACCGCCAACCTTGCCGGCCCGCTCAAGTATGCAAGTTTTCAAGCCGGCCCGGGCCAGGTAAAAGGCGCAAACCAGCCCGTTATGGCCGCCACCAACGATTATGGCATCAAATTCCCTTTCCCCTGCCGTCATTCGCTTTTCCCCGCACCGGTCAGGTTTTTTTCCCCATTCCCATCTGCATTCTTCTTCGGGCTCTTTCCCGCTCCCCCGTCTTTGCCGCCCCTCTCATGACCTCTCTCATGGGCCCGTTCCAGCGAAGAAATCACCCCCCTGAAGGTGCGCAATTCCTGCTGGTTGAAACTGGCCCTGGTCAGCATGGTGCGAAGATTTTGCACCATGGAGGGACGTTTTTCCTCCACGGTGAAGAATCCGGCCCTGTCCAGGGCATTTTCCAGGTGCTCGAACATTCTTATGACATCTCCCCTGGCCGCCGGTTCTCCCGGATTTCCCGAAAATGGCAGCTTCTCCCCTCCCTGGCTGGCCCGCCGCCATTCATAGGCCATCACCAGAACCGCCTGGGCAATGTTTAGCGAGGCAAAGGCCGGCTCCACCGGCAGGGTGACTATGGCATCGCACAATGCCACCTCGTCATTGTTGAGCCCCCAGCGCTCGCGCCCGAACAGCAGCCCGGCCCCCTGTCCGGCCCCGATATGGTCCGCCAGGCGGTTTCCGGCCTCATGGGGCCCGATTACCGGCTTGAACATGTCCCGCTTCCGCGCCGTGGTGGCATAGACCAGTGACAGGTCGCCTATTGCCTCCTCAAGCGTTGCAAAAACCTTCACCCTTTCCAGCACATGGCCCGCCTTGGTTGAAGCGGCCTCGGCCTTCTTGCTGGGCCAGCCCTCGCGCGGATTTACCAGCCGCAGTTCCCAAAGCCCGAAATTGGCCATGGCCCTTATTGCCGTTCCTATGTTTTCCCCCAGTTGCGGCTCGCACAAAATCACCACCGGCCCCGGAGAAAAATCATTTTTAATTGAACTGTCGGTTCCCGCCATTCCTGTTTACCGCCCTGCTCATCTGTGCCACAGATGTTCCTAAAGAACATCAGCACACAATAAAAGAGCCAACATTTCCGAGCCACCGGACAAAAGGAAAAACATGATGAAACTCACCGGATCCTGCCATTGCGGCGCTATCACTTTTGCGGTTGATGGAGAGCCTGTTCGCATGGCCCAGTGCCATTGCAATGCCTGCCGCCGCATCACCGGCACCGGCCACAACGTGCAGGCATTCTTCAAAAGGGATGATGTGAACATTTCCGGCAATACCCGAACCCATCAGTCCACCTCCGACAGCGGCAATATCCGCACCCGGCATTTCTGTCCCGAATGTGGATCACGCCTGTTTTCCGAAAACTCTGCCACACCGGGCGGGATCGGCATTGCTGCCGGCAGCTTTGATGATTCTAGCTGGTTTCAGCCCCAGGCCATTCTTTACATATCCGAG
Source organism: Hyphomicrobiales bacterium (assembly GCA_015487515.1). Classification (GTDB taxonomy): domain Bacteria; phylum Pseudomonadota; class Alphaproteobacteria; order Rhizobiales; family Devosiaceae; genus DROE01. The sequence continues at coordinate 4,812 of WFPQ01000328.1, forward strand.
CGCCCGAAATGGGACACCATGGACGAAAATATCAGATCGTTTGAAAAAATGCCCCCTGCCTGAGTCCGGCCCGCTGGCCTTGCAGCACTTTGTAGTATCCCGATAACACCCGTTTCCCCTGAATTGCGATATGCTGGTTTTTCAACCCGAAACCAGGAGGAATTTCATGAGCGGGAAAAAAATTCTGATGATCTGTGGTGATTTCGGAGAAGATTACGAAATCATGGTACCCTTTCAGGCCCTCATGGCCGTTGGCCACAAGGTGGATGCGGTCTGTCCCGACAAGGTCGCCGGCGATACCATTGCCACGGCGGTCCATGACTTTGAAGGCGACCAGACCTATACCGAAAAGCGCGGGCACAATTTTACGCTCAACGCCACATTTTCAGACATGAACCTGCTGGACTATGACGCACTTTTGCTGCCCGGCGGCCGTGCTCCCGAATATCTCCGCCTGAACGATGATGTGATCGAGGCGGTAAGGCACTTCTTTGAAACCGGCAAACCCGTCGCCGCCATCTGTCACGGCGCCCAGATTCTGGCTGCCGCCGGAGTTCTTGAGGGATTGAATTGCTCCGCCTACCCCGCCTGCGCACCGGAAGTGACCGCCGCAGGTGGCAAATATGCCGATATTGCCATTGATAAGGCCAGGACCGATGGTAATCTGGTTACGGCACCGGCCTGGCCCGCACATCCAGCGTGGCTGGCACAGTTCCTTGACCTTTTGGGGACCAGGATCTCCCACGCTTGAGGATCAGCAAAATCAGGTCGGTATCAAACTGCAACAGGAGCAGACTTTTATGTGCAAATTGTTTATTGGTGCCGACCCCACCCTGTGGCAATCCACCACCCGTTCAGTTCGCATCAGGGGGCTGGCAACCAGCGTGCGGCTGGAAGATTTCTTCTGGGATATTTTATCAGACATTGCAAACCGGGACGGCCTGACCCTGGGCCAGTTACTGACCAGGTTTTACAATGAATCCATCGAGGAAGGGCATAATCTGGATAATTTCGCTTCCTTTCTGCGGGTCTGCTGCGCCCGCTTTCTGGCCTTGCAACTCACCGGTGACATTCCCAGGTCTCCCGATGCTTCCATTCGCGATCTGGATGCGGATTCAATTCTTGATCGCGAACGCCAGCGCAAGAAAAAACACCCGCCAGCAACCCGGAATAGTCCTGATCAAAATGAATTTCTAACCCACTGATCCTTTGCCTTGATGCAAATCAAGTGCTATAGGGGCGCCCGAACTGGCCAGTTTCTGGCCATGAATTTCATCAGCAGCCCCCGGAGTGCCCCATGTCAAAAATCAAAGTAGCAAATCCAGTCGTTGAACTCGATGGCGACGAAATGACCCGGATCATCTGGCAGGCCATCAAGGACAAGCTGATCCACCCCTACCTTGATATCGATCTTGAATATTATGACCTGAGCATCCAGAGCCGTGATGAAACCGACGACCAGATCACCATTGATGCGGCCAACGCCATAAAAAAGCACGGGGTCGGAGTCAAATGCGCCACCATCACCCCCGACGAGGCAAGGGTCGAAGAATTCGGCCTGAAAAAAATGTGGCGTTCCCCCAATGGTACCATCCGCAACATTCTCGGCGGCGTGATCTTTCGCGAACCGATCATTTGTGACAATGTCCCCCGCCTCGTTCCGGGCTGGACCCAGCCGATAATCGTCGGTCGCCATGCCTATGGCGATCAGTACCGTGCCACCGATTTCCGCTTTCCGGGCAAGGGAAAGCTGTCCATCAAATTTGTTGGCGAAGACGGCAGGGAAATCGAACACGAAGTATTCGATGCCCCCTCTTCGGGAATTGCCATGGCCATGTACAACCTTGACGATTCCATTCGTGACTTTGCCCGGGCCTCCCTGAATTACGCCCTGCAGCGCAAGGTTCCCTGCTATCTTTCCACCAAGAACACCATCATGAAAGTCTATGACGGACGCTTCAAGGATATTTTCCAGCAGGTTTTTGACGAGGAATTTGCCCAAGCCTACAAGAAGGCCGAAATCTGGTACGAACACCGCCTGATAGACGACATGGTCGCCGCCGCCCTGAAATGGTCGGGCGGTTATGTCTGGGCCTGCAAAAACTATGACGGGGACGTGCAATCCGATGTCGTTGCCCAGGGTTTCGGCTCCCTTGGCCTGATGACATCGGTACTGATGACCCCGGATGGGAAGGTGGTTGAAAGCGAAGCCGCCCACGGCACCGTTACCCGCCACTACCGCCAGCATCAGGAAGGCAAGGACACCTCCACCAATTCGACCGCCTCTATCTTTGCCTGGACCCGCGGTCTTTCCCACCGGGCCAAACTCGATGATAATCAGCAACTGGCCAGATTTGCCAGCACCCTTGAAGAAACCGTCATCAACACGATTCAGGCAGGCAGCATGACCAAGGATCTGGCCCTGCTGGTTGGCCCCGAACAGGAATGGCTGAGCACCATGGGCTTTTTGGATGCCATAGACAAAAACCTTCAAAAGGCAATGGCTTAGAACCATTTCCTGATTCACTTTCATGCCGGCGGGGAAGGGAACCAGCCCGCCGGCGCGAGGCCATAATGCCCGCCGGTGCGAGGCCATAATGCCCGCCGGCGCGAGGCCATAATGCCACCGGCGCGAGGCCATAATGCCGCCGGCGCGAAGACAAAAAACTGTCACTCCAAAAAATTAAATACCGGCTGCGGCACAGGCAGGGCTTTACCGACCCGAAAACAGGCCTGAAAAATACTTAAGGACACGGCAAAGCCGCCCGCAACCGGACAAGTGGGGGAGGATGGCCTGCGCTCAGGCTGGCCTGCGCTCAGGCTGGCCTGCAATTGGACAGGCCCTCGAACATGCCTCTGACAGGCAGAAACTTCCCAATCCGTTCTGCCTCTGCATCATCCCCTGATCTTTTGGCGGATTTCCTCCATTGCCAGGTCTGCCTTGCTGCCATCCGGCCCCCCGGCCTGGGCCATGTCATTGCGGCCTCCTCCGCCCTTGCCCCCAAGAATGGCGGCCCCTGCCCTTACCAGGTCGACCGCGCTGATCTTTTCTGCCAGGTCCCTTGTCACCCCCACTGCAAGACCTGCCTTTCTGTCATCCGTTATCCCTATGACCACGGCAATGCCCGAGCCGAGCTGCTTCTTGGTCTGATCAACTATGCCGCGCAAGTCCCTTGGCGCCAGTCCTTCCACCACCCGGCCGCAAAACTTCATGCCGGCAATGGTTTCAACCCCGTCACTGTTTTTCCCGCTGCCGCCAAGGGCAACTTTCCTGCGGGTCTTTTCCAGTTCACGCTCCAGCTTCCTGCGTTCTTCAAGAAGCGCAAGCACCCGCTGTTCCACCTCGGCCGGTGAAGACTTGACCCGTTCGGCCACCAGTTTCAATGCCTCGTCCTGGGCCACCAGATAGCGGCGCGCCCCCTCGGCACTGACCGCCTCGATGCGGCGCACCCCGGCCGCAACCGAACTTTCCTGAACTATGCGAATGAGCCCTATATCCCCGGTACGCCGGACATGGGTCCCCCCGCAAAGCTCCATGGAATATGGTTTTTGCAGGTTTTCCTCATCCCCGTCATCCGGCTGATGGCCCATGCGGACCACCCGGACCTCGTCCCCGTATTTTTCTCCGAACAGGGCCATGGCGCCAGCCCTGCGCGCCTCCTCGACTCCCATCAACTGGGTCTGAACGGCCGAATTCTGCAAGACCACCCGGTTGGCCAGGGCTTCAATTTCTTCAATTTCGGACTTGCTCAAACCCTTGTTGTGGGAAAAATCGAACCGCAGCCGTTCCCCATCGACCAGGGAGCCCTTTTGCACCACATGGGTGCCAAGCACCTGGCGCAGGGCCGCATGCAGCAGATGAGTGGCCGAATGATTGGCCCGGATTGCGGTGCGCCTTTTCCTGTCCACCCTGAGGTAAACATTTTCACCCCTGCAAAACCGCCCGGACCTGACTTTTACGGAATGGACAAAAACATCCCCGGCCCGTTTCTGCACGTCGCTGACAAAAGCCAGCGAATCTTTGCCCTCCATTTCCCCGGCATCGCCGACCTGCCCGCCGCTTTCCGCATAAAACGGGGTCTGGTTGCACACCACAAAGCCGCTCTCCCCCTCTCCCAGTTCTTCGACCTCTGCCCCATCCCGCACAAGGGCCAGTATCTGCCCCTGGGCCTCCTCATGGTCATATCCCAGGAATTCGCTGGGCCCGGCCCGCTCGGAAACGCCAAACCAGACCATGTCATCAGCACTGGCCCCGGAGCCTTTCCAACTCGCCCTTGCAATGGATTTTTGCTTTTCCATCGCCTCGTCAAATCCCTCGTGGTCAACCCCGATCCTGCGTTCCTTCAAGGCATCTTCGGTCAGGTCCAGGGGAAAACCGTAAGTATCATAAAGAGTAAAGGCAGTTTCCCCGTCCAGTACATCACCTTCGCCAAGGCCGGCCGTCTTCTGATTTAGAATCTGCATTCCCCGCGAAAGGGTTTTAAGGAACCTCTCCTCTTCCAGCATTATGGTTTCGCCGATCATCTCCTGGCCATGGACCAGTTCCGGGTATGCCTGTCCCATTTCCTGCACCAGGGACGGCACCATGCGAAAGATTGCCGGCTCATCGCTGCCAAGCAGGGAAGCATGGCGCATGGCCCGGCGCATGATGCGGCGCAGAACATAACCCCGCCCCTCGTTGGAAGGCAGCACCCCTTCCCCGATCAAAAAACACATGGAGCGCAAATGATCGGCAATGACCCGCTGGGAGACCAGGTTTTCCTCCCCGCCCCCGGAACCCGTAACACTGGCCGCCGCCTCGACAAGGTTCCTGAACATGTCGGTTTCAAAAACATTGTTGGTACCCTGCAACAGGGCCGAAATCCTCTCCAGCCCCATGCCCGTGTCAATGGAAGGCTTGGGAAGGCTCACCCTGGCCCCATCCGCCTGCTGGTCATATTGCATGAAGACCAGGTTCCAGATTTCTATGAACCGGTCCCCGTCTTCTTCGGCACTGCCCGGCGGACCACCCCAGACCTTGTCCCCGAAATCATAAAAAATCTCCGAACAGGGACCGCAGGGCCCCGTATCTCCCATCGACCAGAAATTGTCGCTGGTGGCGATCCTGATTATGCGATCCTCCCCAAGCCCGGCAATCTTGCGCCACAGCTCGAAAGCCTCGTCATCCTCGTGATAAACCGTGACCAGGAGCTTTTCCCGGGCCACCCCGAAATCCCCCGTCACCAGGTTCCATGCCAGTTCTATGGCCCGTTCCTTGAAATAGTCGCCAAACGAAAAATTGCCCAGCATCTCGAAAAACGTCAGGTGCCGGGCCGTCATTCCCACATTGTCCAGATCGTTGTGCTTGCCCCCGGCCCGCACGCATTTTTGCGAAGTCACGGCTGTCGTGTAGGGGCGTTTTTCGAGCCCCGTAAACACATTCTTGAACTGCACCATTCCCGCATTGGTAAACATCAGGGTCGGATCGTTCTGGGGAACCAAGGGACCCGAAGCA